>NZ_JAQUHV010000004.1 GCF_028681615.1 Sulfuricurvum sp. | reverse complement strand
GTGGCTATAGAGAGGGGGAAACGCCCGGTCCCATTCCGAACCCGGAAGCTAAGACCCTCATCGCTCATAATACTGCATCTTTCAGGTGTGGGAACGTAGGTCGCCGCCTGGCCTCAGATTTACTCTTAATTAATTCCCTCTTCTCAATTAATACCTTCCTTTTTCAATCAACAAATCAATCGTTTACCACCCAACCAAAAACATTTTACTGATTTTTTTGACTTTTTTTAACATTCAAGCTACAATATATTATTTTATGTATAAAGGTTAAAAATGGTTAAAATAGTTGCACTTCTCTTTCTTTTGATCACACTAGCTTTTAGTGCGGTTAATATCAACAGAGCCAACGCAGCACAATTGCAAACTCTTAATGGGATAGGTCCTTCTAAAGCTCAGGAAATTATTAAATATCGAAAAGCCCACGGAGGCTTTAAAAGTGTGGATGAACTTGTGAATGTCAATGGTATTGGACCAAAAACAGTCCAAAAATTAAAGCCGCAAGTGACGATACGTTAAGGTATATAGATCTTATCGATCATTTCCGAGTATTCACTTGTCACATTGCTCTCAGCAGTGATGCCTCCACCGCTTTTATAGATGAGATTGCCGTTAATCTTTTCTATAAAACGAATTGCAACTGCGCTGTAGAGATTCTCACCATCGAAATATCCGAATACTCCGGTAAAATATCCACGATCATACCCTTCAATCTCTTTTATAATTTCTACCGTCTTACGTTTTGGTGTTCCGCTGATACTTCCTGCGGGCAATAGGTGTCGAAGCAATTCTCCTGCTTTTTCTTTCCAGTTTGTGTTCAATGTTCCGAATACATGTGAACTCACCTGATGCAATTTTTTGTTACCGGTATCAATCGTGGTTATAAAGCGGAAATTTTTAACTTTAATATCTTTTGCCACTATGCCCAAATCATTGCGCAGGAGATCGACGATCATGGTGTGTTCTGCCAGCTCTTTTGGATCATTTAGGATTGTATTTACGGCATCGGGAACGGATGCATCTATCGTCCCTTTCATAGGGTAAGTATGGATAGTATTCTCTTTAATCGTAATAAAGGGTTCAGGCGAGAAACAGACAAACTGATCTTTGACACGCATTTTATAGGGGGCATGTGCCATGGTATAGATTTGTTTTAGGGTGTAATCTGATTCTAGCGGTGTCGGTTGTGTCAAATTCAGGAGGTACGTATTTCCGTTACGAATATGGTTTTGTACAGTTTCGAATTTTTGACGGTAGTCTTCAAATGAAATAGGAGTGTGACGTGGTTTATGCGGTAAATTTGTATTGTCGATTTCACTGTTGAAGGCAAACTCAATATCTTCGCACTCAAGCTCTTCCAGTGTAAAACACTGGAGATGCCCTCCAGCGAAATCAGTATAAAAGAAACACTTCACTCCCGATGATACGAGTTCAGTGAAACGTTGATACATCAGGCTATAAGTGCTTTGAGAACTGCCATGCGGATTGCAACGCCGTTGCGTACCTGTTCCAATACTTTGCAGCGAGGGTCTTTGAGCATCATATCATCGATATCGATATTGCGATGCACCGGTCCTGGATGAAGGAGAATTACATCACGATCTCCGACCAGTTCTTGGGTAATGCAAAAGTCACTGGCATAATCTTTGAGTGAACCGTAGGTTTGATGTGAATGACGCTCAGTCTGGGTACGCAGACTCATAATGGCATCAACATTATCGATCACATCATGGAGATTATGAGTCATGGGAAGATGACTGTCCGGAAGGAAGTGGGGCGGCGCAACGAGGGTAATCTCCATGCCAAAACGGGTCAATAGCTCGATATTGCTGTTGGCTACACGGGAATTTTTGATATCCCCTACGATAGCGATTTTTTTCCCTTTTACATCACCAAAATGGCGGCGGAGGGTAAAGAGATCGAGGAGTGCTTGCGTCGGATGGGCATGGGCACCGTCACCGGCATTGATGATCGAAGCGTGAGTGTGTTCGGCAAGGATATTCGGAACACCTGCATGGGCATGACGAACGATCATCGCATGAGGCCCCATTGCATCAAGATTGGCTGCCGTATCGACGAGACTTTCCCCTTTTTGGGTAGAGCTTTTTTGAACATCGAGATGAACGACTTCGGCACCTAAACGTTTCGCCGCAATTTCAAAAGAGCTTTTGGTTCGGGTCGAGTTTTCAAAAAAGAGGGTAATGATAATCTTTTCTTTGAGGATTGGGTCAAATTGTCCCCCTAAATAGTGTTCCGCATCCTGTAGTACTTGAAGTATTTGTTCTGTTGTAAAATCGTCTGTACGGATAAGATGTTTCATAGTTTGTCCCCTCATATTTATGATGATATTGTATCTAAAAGTGCTTTGGCAATGGCATCAATATCTTTCTCGATTAGGAAGAGTGGATTAAAGCGATGGCTAAAATAAGGGAGTGAAACGGTTTCAAAACTTGTATCTTCAGATCGGCAATTCAGGCCCCATACATACGGTAATGCAGCATTTTCAAGTGCATTGATACTTAAAAGGGTGTCATTGATGCAGCCGAGATTGCAATGGGTCACTAAGAATGTTGCTGCATTGAAATGTCGGGGTAAATCGATCATCATGTTTTCGTCATCGATCGGAACCATTAATCCACCTGCTCCTTCGATAATGATAATATCGCACAACGCTTCGATTTTTGCTAGCGCTGTATCAAAGCGGCTTAAATCTATTTTTTCACCTTTATTGGCGACAAAAGGGGCAGCAGGCAGGGGAAATTGAAGGGTAACGATGTCGTCTATGGATAAAGAGGCCAATTCAGGATTAAAAGAGAGTGCGGTTTGAAAAAGGGCTTCTCCATCCG
Organism: Sulfuricurvum sp.; assembly: GCF_028681615.1. Taxonomy (NCBI): domain Bacteria; kingdom Pseudomonadati; phylum Campylobacterota; class Epsilonproteobacteria; order Campylobacterales; family Sulfurimonadaceae; genus Sulfuricurvum; species Sulfuricurvum sp. The sequence continues at coordinate 192,096 of NZ_JAQUHV010000004.1, read as the reverse complement.
CCGGAAGAGTTGTAACACCGGTTTCAATCGGTTTGTAGACGCCAACACGCAGCCCCATACGGCTGAATGCTCCGATGAGAAGCTGTGATGTAAAAGTTTTTCCTATATTGGTGTTGGTTGCGGTTACGAAAATTCGTTTAGACAAGGAGAGAGCCTTTTTGGTTATAATTGTCCAATTTTAATATAGGTTTGATGATGAATCGCTTTGAAGAGTTTACAACACGTATAGTCCAGCAAGTCGGGAAAAAAGAGGGGCCGGTCAGTCCGGTCATGGTGAATTCGGCTTCTTTCGGATATGGCAGCAGCGAAACAGGCGAGGGGATATTTGACGGATCTGTGAAAAAACCGCTTTACGCACGTGTCGGTAATCCGACATCGGCTCAGCTGGAACAGATTTTAGCTTCTATGGATGGCGGAATCGGTGCAGTTGCAGCTTCTTCGGGTATGGGAGCCACGGCAATGGCAACGTTGAGTCTTTTGAGAGCCGGCGATGAAATTATCAGCATCGGCGGCCTTTTCGGAGGGACGTATTCGTATTTTACAGAGACGTTGGTGCGTTTTGGAATCACAACCCACTTTTTTGACGTGGATGCATTGGAAGCGATCGAAGAATCAATCAATACGGCTACCAAAATCATTTTTTTGGAGAGTGTCGGTAACCCGAATATGCGCCTTCCCGATATTTCAAAAATTGCTGAGATTGCCAATCGTTACGGGGTTGTTTTGATGGTGGATAATACGATTACTCCGCTGAGTGTTGCACCGATAGCCTTGGGGGCCGATATTGTTGTTTATTCAACGACTAAAATTATCACGGGAAATGCATCCGCACTGGGCGGTGCCGTGATTTTCCGCGCAATTGCCGAGGGTGAAGATAAGTTTAAAACGGAGCGTTATCGCGATGTTCATCCATTTATCAAAAAGATAGGGTCCATGGCATTGGTAGCCAATGCTAAAAAACGGGCATTACGTGATTTCGGAATGTCGGCAAACGGATTTGGAAGCTACCTGACGATGTTGGGATTAGAGACGTTGCCGTTACGTATGGATCGGATTGTTACAACGGTTGAAACGGTGGCTAAAGCTCTTATGGAAAAAGGATTCAGCATCAATCATCCGTGTTTGCCGCATCATCCCCATCATGAACGTTATCTAAGTCAGTTTTCAAACGGATGCGGAACGATTCTGACGATCGATATGGGAAGTAAAGAGAGAGCTTTTGATTTTTTAAATCGCTCTAAGCTGATGACTATCACGGCAAATATCGGTGATAGCCGCACATTGGGACTGCACATGGCATCAACGATTTATCGCGATTTTGATGAGGCGACACGTGAGTTTTTGGGGATCACACCCGGGCTTGTCCGTATTTCGATTGGCTTGGAAAGTGCTGAAGCGATTATTGCTGACTTTGTAAACGCGGCAAACCTTTAAAAAGATAAGGTATAGTTGCGTATGGCTACAAAACACGAACATTCGACACAGTTAGATCTTTTGGTGGAACATCCAAAACAGTATAATGTTTTTTTGCTCAATGACGACTACACGTCTATGGATTTTGTCGTTGAAATTTTGATGAAATTATTTCGGAAAAATTTTCAGGAAGCTCACGCTATCATGATTGAAGTACATCAAAAAGGGCGTGGCTTATGCGGAGTGTATCCGTTTGAAGTTGCCGAAACAAAGGTACATCAAGTGGGGACATTGGCTCGAGAAAACGGATTTCCCCTAAAAGCGATAATGGAGGAAGCATAACCATGGTAAGTACGGAACTGAATGCAATTTTTCAAAAAGCGATCGCATTTGCACGACATCAGCGTCATGAATATCTAACCATTGAACACGTTATGTTGGCACTTCTCAACTCACCCGACGGCGAGGCCATAATCAAATCATGCGGTGCGGATGTGGAGCATATACGTGAAGCGTTGGGCGCATATTTGATGCAAACGATGGAACCGCTGCCGGATGATGCGGAACAAGATCCTTTTGAGACAGTCGCATTGGCACGAATGATCGATGGAATGATGCATCATGTACGAAGTGCGCAAAAAGAGTATGCCGATGTAGGTGATCTCATCGCGGCGGTCTATGAAGAGCATCATACCTATGCGTGTATGTTACTTGAAGAGTATGGAATCAGTCGTGTCGATGTGCTTGAAGCAATCTCACATCGGGACATGGATGCGGCGCAAGATGAATCTCAAAATGAAGGTGCTCTCCAAAAGTACTCGATCAATTTGATCGTTCAAGCGCGTAAAGGTAAAATAGATCCGGTTATTGGACGGGTCAATGAGATCGAACGTGCCATTCAGACTTTGTGCCGCCGTAAAAAAAATAATCCTCTGTTAATCGGTGAACCCGGTGTAGGAAAAACGGCGATTGCCGAAGGGCTGGCATTGCGGATCCTCTCCGGTGATGTCCCTAAACTCTTGGAAAATGCCGAAATTTTTGCTCTCGATTTGGGTGCAATGCTAGCCGGAACCAAATACCGCGGAGATTTTGAAAAACGGCTCAAAGCGGTGATGGATGAGGCGGCCGAACATCCGAATGCTATTTTATTTATCGATGAAATTCACACGATTGTAGGAGCCGGAGCTGTCGGCGGCGGAAGTATGGATGCCTCTAATCAGCTCAAGCCGGCTCTTGCTTCGGGCGTTTTGAAATGTATGGGGGCAACAACCCATGCGGAGTACCGAAGCGTTTTTGAAAAAGATCGTGCCCTTAGCCGCCGTTTTGCCCGTATCGAAGTGGGTGAACCTTCGGATGAAGAGAGTTTTTTAATCCTCAAAGGGCTTCGAGAACGGTATGAAAAACATCACGGAGTCAAATATACCGACAAAGCGCTTCGTTCTGCGGTTGAGCTCTCCAAAAAATACATTACCGACCGTTTTTTGCCGGATGTTGCGATTGATTTGATTGATGAAGCAGGCGCATCGTTTCATCTTAAAACCCATAAACGGATTACGATTACCCCGCACGATATTGAAGCGATTATCTCGAAAATGACGGGAGTGCCTACGTCGAAAATGGGAACGGACGTACGCGAAAAACTCTCTTCGCTGGAATCGGATTTGAAAGCACTTGTTATCGGACAGGATCATGCCGTTACCCAAGTGGTCAAGTCGATTAAACGTTCCTATGCCGGTTTGAGTGCTGAACATAAGCCGATTGCATCCTTTCTCTTTTCCGGTCCAACGGGTGTAGGGAAAACAGAATTAGCAAAATCATTGGCGCAGACATTGGGAATTTATTTCGAGCGGTTCGATATGTCCGAATACATGGAAAAACACGCTATTAGCCGTCTTATCGGGGCACCTCCGGGATATGTAGGATTTGAGCAGGGGGGATTGCTGGTCGAAACGGTTCGGAAACACCCTTATATGGTGTTACTGCTTGATGAAATTGAAAAAGCGCATCCCGATTTGATCAATGTTCTTTTACAGGTAATGGACAGTGCGACACTCACCGACAACACAGGATTTAAAGCCAATTTTTCGAATGTCGTATTGGTGATGACTTCAAATATCGGAGCTACAGAGCGGAATGTGATGGGATTCAATGCAGACAGTTCAATTTCGCGGCATGAAGCGTTAAAATCATTCTTTACTCCGGAGTTTCGTAATCGGCTCGACGGAGTCGTTGAGTTTGCGGCATTACCGATGAATGTTGTAGAGGGGATTGTTGATAAGTTCATTCGCGAGCTCAATGTACAGCTTAAACCTAAAAAAGTGAGTGTGGCTCTTAGTGATACAGCAAAAGCGTATATTGCTAAAATCGGTTATGACAAAGCGATGGGGGCTCGTCCTCTAGGGCGCGTTATCTCTGAGAAAATCAAAGATTCATTGGTAGATGAGATGCTCTTCGGTCGTTTGGTGCACGGAGGAAAAGTTTTTGTCGATTACACGGATCACCTTGTTTTTGAATATGCTGAATGATTCCAAAACTCACCTATCACCTCTCATTTCCTAATCCTGCAGATGCATCCAAAGAGGGAATCGTAGCCTATGGCGGCGATCTCTCACCTTCACGCTTAATGATGGCGTACCGTTTGGGCATATTCCCTTGGTACAGCAAGGGAGACCCTATCCTCTGGTGGTCACCCGATCCTAGACTCATATTGGAGCTGGATGAATTTAAAATAAGCCGCTCTTTACGTAAAAAAATACCACAGTTTGAAGTCCGGTTTGATTCGGCTTTTTCTCAGGTCATACGAGAATGCAGTGCAGCGCCTCGACGCGGGCAGAAGGGGAGTTGGATTTTGCCTGAGATGATAGAAGCCTATGAAACGCTTCACGCACTTGGGTATGCACACAGTGTCGAAGCATATCAAAACGGTAATTTAGTCGGTGGATTGTATGGTGTGAGTGTGGGAAGGGTATTTTGCGGTGAATCGATGTTTGCCAAAGTATCCGATGCTTCCAAAGTCGCTTTTGCCGTACTGATTGAACATTTGAGCAGTTGGGGGTACTCTTTTATCGATTGTCAGGTTCCGACGAATCATCTCAAAAGTTTGGGTGCAAAAGAAGTCTCAAGAGAGACTTTTTTGGAGCATCTTAAAACAGTGGCAGAACAAATTGATGCCGATCGTTGGAATGTGAGAGACGTTTAAGGTTTTTTTACTTATACTCTTCGTTAATTCTTATGAAAAAGGGGTCTATATGAAAAAAGTTTTAATCAGCATCGCAGCAATCGCGGCACTTAGTACGGCAGGTTTTGCAACAGTTAACAGTCAAACGGGGTGTGGTCTTGGATCACAAATTATCCATGATGACAGTTCCGCGGTTATGTTGGCACTTCAGGCAACAACGAATGGAACACTTGGTAACCAAACGTTTGGCGTTACATCCGGAACATCAGGATGTAAAAAATCAAAATTAGTCTTGAATGAACGTGCGGCTGAGTTTGTTGCATCCAACATGGATCAACTCTCTCGTGAGATTGCTATCGGACACGGTGAAAGTGTTTCGACTTTGGCAGAGCTTTTGAATGTTCAGGACAAAGCGGCATTTGCATCGGCTCTTCAAGCAAACTACAACGCGATTTATAGCAGTGATAAAGCGGATATGGCAACCGTATTGGATAACGTTTCAACCATTGCCGGGTAATAATAGGTATCTTTAAATGTGTATTTCCGCTTTTGCGGGAATACTGAATCTGAGGTTTTTTTGCCGTTTCTTTTTTTATTATGCGCACTGACTTTATCGCTCTTCGCAAGTACGACCGATGAACTGATTGCGCAAGCTCATACAAAACATCTGTCCGATACCCGTTATTGGCATCTTTTGATGCACACTCCTCATAATGAAAGTGAAATCGATGATCCGGCTTTCTTTTTAGCTCCAAACGGTAAAACGGATATTTCGAGTGAATTAGATGAGACAATCAAGCATTTTACGCGTGATTTGAATCAAAGTGACGGAAGTGTTTTTTGCCGATTTCCCGCTCGCCGTGCATGGTTGGAAAGTGAGCTGAATACCTCATTCGGTGAGGGTGAATGCAACGAATATAATGCACTTGTTACGAAGATGGATCCCCAGAAAGTGACGCTTGTTTTTCCGAGTGCCCATATTAACTCTCCTGCATCGATGTTCGGGCATACGTTTTTACGGATTGATTCGTCGATGGATTCGAAGCTAATGTCATATGCGATCAATTATGCAGCTTTTACAGATGATACGAATGGGCTGTTATTTGCCTATAAAGGACTATTTGGAGGATACCATGGATTTTATTCGATGCTTCCTTATTATGAAAAACTTAAAGAATATCGCGATAGTGAATCTCGAGATGTATGGGAATATGACCTAAATCTTACCCATGATGAGGTTATGGCCATGGTCCGTCATATCTGGGAATTGCAGCATATTAATTCCTGGTACTATTTTTTTGATGAAAATTGCTCTTATCATATGCTTTGGTTGACCGAAATTGCGAGACCGAGTGTCCATCTGCGCGATCATTTTTTCTATTATGTTATACCTCCTGAAACGGTTCGTGCATTTGAAGATGAAGCTTTGGTCGGAGAAAAACATTTCCGCCCTTCCAAACGGACAAAACTTTTGGCATATGAGCGCCAACTAAGCCCTCAGGGCATCGATGCGGTTCGATTCCTCACAATCGGCACAATGCATGGCACTGATTTAAAAGCGGTCGAGCTGAGTGAACAAGAACGCCGTTTCATCCTTGAAGCTTCTGCTGAACTTGTGGAGTACAACTATATCGAAGGGAAAATGACCAAAGATGAGTATTCCGCACGGTATCACGAGCTTCTTGTAGCGCGTGCGGCGTTGGGAACGGGTAATGAATTACCGATACAGAGTAAATCCAATCCCGATACGGCGCATCATTCCGCTCGGGTAGAGGTGGCACAAGGGTGGTTCGAGCATCGGTCTCCTGTACTTATCGGATGGCGTCCGGCCTTTCATGATCTTTTTGAAGATGATACGGGCCACCTTGCGGGAGCGCAGATTGAATTTTTAGATACATTGATCGGGATCGATAAAGATAAAGTGAATCTGGAAAAACTGACGGTTCTTTCGTTAGCTTCTATCTCTCCGGTCAGTCATTTTTTCAGACCGTTTTCATGGCGGATGAAAAGCGGATGGGATCGTGACTATGGAGATGATCAGCTTAGTTTTGTAACCCGTGTAGGAGCAGGGGCTGCAATAGGAAATGATCAGTTCTTCGGTTATCTTTTGAGTGAACCGGAGGTAAGGCTCGGCTTTAATGCGGATGCAGGCCTCGGGTTTAGTGCCGGTGCAGGGATGAATTGGGGATATCGGATGAAAAGCAGTGTTGAAGCAGGCCATATTTTGTATCTCGATGGAGCGGACCGAAGCCGTATACTGATGTCTCATCTTTGGCAGTGGAATACGATGGGAGCAATTGTTTTTAACTATGAAGTCTTCAATCAATATCATCGTGAGGATCGATATAAACTTGGTGTTAACATCTATTTTTAATTATTTTTCGGCATAATAGTTTACCTTTTTGTTACGGAGTTATTATGTACCTTGCGGAAGCCCGCTTTGCCCTTTGGGCTGATTTTATTGAACGGACCTATTTAGATGAAGGCTTTAAAGAATTAATCGCCAAAGGGATTATCAACGGAGCCACATCGAACCCGGCAATATTCAAAAATGCGATTCTCACATCTTCAGCGTATAAAGAGCAACTTTCGACACTTGGTTCCATCTCACCAAAAGAAAAATATGAAGCATTAGCTATTTATGATATCCAAAAAGCCGCCGATATTTTACGCCCGTTATACGATGCCGGAGATGATGGATACGTCAGTATCGAGGTCGACCCGTTTTTGTGTGATGATGCGAGAGCGACGATTGCAGAGGGAGTACGTCTTCATCAGAGTATCAACCGTCCGAATGTGATGATCAAAGTACCTGCTACAGAGGCCGGATATTTGGCTATGGAAGCCTTGGCATCGAAAGGAATCGCTGTTAATGCAACATTGATTTTCTCTGTTGAACAAGCACTGAAATGCGCAGCCGCATTTGAGAGAGCATCTCAGAAAGCAAGTGTCGATACGGTCATTAGTGTTTTTGTCAGCCGCATTGATCGTGCCATTGATGAAACGCTTCGGGCTGCCGGAGTTCGTACCGGGTTGATGGGTATTTTTAATGCGGCAGAAATTTACAACCGTGTAGAAGCTATGAAGGTTCCTAGATGCCGTGTATTGTTCGCCAGTACAGGAGTAAAAGGGGATGAGTTTAGAGCTTCCTACTATATCGATGAACTTTTAGCGCCGAACAGTGTGAATACCGCCCCTATTGCTACGATTGACGCTTATGTTCAAGGCGGAGACAGAACGGTGAAACTCCCTCTATCAATGGAAGTTATTCGTGAACATCAGCATCGTGTTAAAGAGGCGGGCATTGTAATGGAAACGATTATTGAACAGCAGATTGTCGAAGGGCTTGAAGCGTTTAAAATTGCCTTTAGTGAAATCTTGAGTGAATTGGAGTAAAACATGAATGAAAATATTCGGCAAAGTGTCCATCAACCTGATTTAGGGGAACTGAATTTTGAGGTTTTGAAAAAAATCCGTGGCTATTTGCGTCGTATGGTCGATGCAGGTGGTAGTGACTTGCATATTAAAGCCAATGCCGTAGTACGTGCCCGTATTAACGGAGAGATTATTCCTCTTTCTGGAGAGATTTTTTCGAAAGAGGATGCACTGACATTTGCTAAAGAACTGCTTCGTACCCGTTTCCCTGAGTTGGTCGAGAAAAAAGAGCTTGACCTTGTTTATCCGTTCGATGAACATACCCGTTTTCGTATCAATATCTTTTTCCAAATGGAGGGGATTTCCGCTGTTTTTCGTCTCATTCCGGTCAAAATTTTGACGGTAGATGAGTTAGAGTTACCAAGTGTAGTACACAGTTTTGCGGAAATGGAGCGGGGATTGGTTTTGGTTACCGGAGTAACCGGAAGCGGAAAATCGACAACGCTTGCCGCTCTTATCAATGAAATCAATTGGAAACGGCGTAAGCATATTATTACGATTGAAGACCCGATTGAATTTGTCCATAAGGACCGTAAATGCATTGTCAATCAACGAAGTATCGGCCAAGATACCCATAGTTTCGGCTCTGCTCTGCGTGCCGCTCTGCGTGAAGACCCGGATATTATCCTTGTTGGGGAGATGAGGGATATGGAGACGATTGAAATTGCACTTCATGCGGCTGATACCGGGCATTTGGTTTTTTCGACACTGCATACCTTGGATGCTAAAGAGACAGTAAACCGTATTATCTCGGTCTTTCCGACGGCAGAACAAAATCGTGTCCGTATGACGCTTGCCTCTGTATTAAAAGGGGTTATTTCTCAACGGCTCATTCCGACTGTGGACGGAAAACGTACGGCAGCACTGGAAATTTTGATTCGGACACCCCGTATTGAGCAGTTGATTGCTGAAAATCGCGATATCGAAATTCCGGATACAATTGCCGAGGGGAAAGAGTTGTACAAATCCCAAACGTTTGATCAAGGAATTTTAGATTTGTATCTTTCCGGGAAAATCAGTCGGGAAGATGCCTTGGCATATGCGACATCCGCATCGGATTTAAGACTTCGCATGGAAGGATTGAGTACTACGGTTTCTAAAGAAAAGCTGGGGGTAGATGACGGTCCGAAAGAGTTTAAAACAGAAGAGTATATCGGATTAAAAACATAAAGCAATTTAGGATATTTTAAATTAATTTTAAGTATAATCCCTCCCATTTTATTTTTGAAGGACATGATTATGTTAGAAGGCATTGTAAGAGAGAGTATTGGCAAAGCTGCTACAAAAGCATATCGCCGTGATGGTTATCTTATTGCTAACATCTATGGAAAAGGGCTTGAAAACGTTCACGCCGCGTTCAAAATGAACGACTTTATCCGTACGGTGCGCAACAAAGAAACCGTGGCATTTGCTGCAAACGTTGGCGGGAAAGAGATGAACCTTGTAGTTCAAGGATATGAGTCTCATCCGGTATCGGGCAATTTGTTACACGTTGATTTGATGGTTGCACAACCGGGTGTTGTTACACACTACCATGTTCCGGTTAAAACAGTAGGTACTCCGATCGGTTTAAAAAACAAAGGGATGTTATTCATCGCGAAAAAACGTCTTCGTGTTAAAACAACAATCGAAAGTTTACCAGCTAACGTTACCGTTGATGTTGCTGCGCTTGATTTAGGTGATTCGGTATTGGTTCGTGATCTTCCACGTGTTGAGAACGTAACGTTTACTGATTCCGATCGTGTATCGGTTCTTAGTATCATTAAAGCGAAATAATTATGCTTATCGTCGGACTGGGCAATCCCGGCTCGGCGTATGCATCGACCCGTCATAATATCGGGTTTATGGTTATTGACGAACTTTGCCGCCGCCATAGTGTGCAAAATGTTTCAAAGAGCTCCTTTGAAGGGGAGTTGTTTAAAATGGGATTGCACTTTCTTCTCAAGCCTACGACGTATATGAATCTCTCCGGGCGTTCTATTCTAGCCGTTAAAAATTTTTATAAAATTGATGAGGTCATCGTCATCCACGATGATTTGGACCTCCCGTTCGGTGCATTGCGCTTTAAACAAGGCGGCGGTCATGGCGGTCACAACGGGCTAAAATCGGCCGACGCCGCTATCGGTGCCGATTATATCCGTGTTCGGATGGGGATCGGAAAACCTGAACACAAATCACAGGTTGCCGATTATGTATTGCATCCGTTTAGTGCGGAGGAGCAATCCAAACTCGCAAGTTGGATTGGAGCGTCCGCGGATGCCGTTGAGATGCTGCTCAAGCACAGTTGCAGTGATGTAGCCGCAAAATGTTCGAGTAAGGGTTTTTAGGATGCTTGCTTTTACGACGCTTTCATCTTTGTATCTACGCTATTTCTTGATTGTCTTGACGGCGCTCAGCAGTTTTATGGTCGGATTCGATTTAATGGATAATGCTTCCGGTCTGCCGGCATCCGCAAATCTTGTTTTGATTTACATAATGTACAAATTTTTTTATGCGATCGATATGATGCTGCCGATTTCATTGGTATTTGCAATGATTGCCTCACTGGTCGAATTGGTTCGTTCCAATGCGCTGGCGGCTTATTATGCAATCGGGTATTCCAAAGCTCGAATTTTAGCCCCTTTTCTGAGTGTGGCAGGGGGATTGATCGGAATTTATATTGCTTTGCATACGACCAATTTCGCACGGGCCAACGAATTTTCGGATAATCTTAGAGAAACGTCCGAATTTATCCGTCCGACAAGCAATCTTTTTTTTACCCATGAGGGAAATTACATCTATTTCGGCAATCTGTACCCACTTAGCAAAAGGGCAGAAGATATCCGTATTTTCACATTTGATCAGGGGCATTTAAAAGAGGCACTGAGCGCAACGGAAGCGGTATATGACAACGGATATTGGAATATTAAAAAGGCCCATTTGATTCACCCTCCGCAAACGGTTGATCTCAAAGCGATCGGAATCGTGAGTGAAGATCGTGAAAATATGAAAGTTCTTCGTGATTTTAAGCCTAAAATCCTGGATCAGGTTTATGAGGGGAAAGCGAATTTTACGATCGGTGACGGCTTGGAAGCATTGAGTCTTTTAAAAAACCAAAATGTTGAGATCGCAAAAATTACGAGCGGAATGTATCGTATGTTTATCACCCCTTGGTTTGCCCTAATCCTCATCGTGATCTGTTTCTCATATACTCCTGTAAGTGCCCGATTTTTAAATCTTTCTTTTTTTAGTTTCGGAGCAATTTTGGTGACATTGATGGTTTGGGGATTGCTCTTTATGATGGGCGAACTTTCAAATAACAAAACACTTTCCCCTGAAATAGGGGTAATCGCACCTATTATCGCCCTTAGCAGCGTGATGTTTTGGCGACTTGGAAATCCCCTAAGGAGAGTTAGGGTAAAATCGCGACAAAACTAATCAATGAGGATTAAGGGTGATCGATTTTAAAGCTCTGGCACAAACCTACGGAACACCATTGTATGTGTACGATTTTGATGCGATGAAAACGCAATTTGAATCTTTGAAAGAGGCGTTTCGCGGGCGTAAATCGATTTTGGCATATGCAGTTAAAGCCAATTCCAATCTCAGTGTTGTCAAGCATTTTGCACAGTTAGGTTCCGGTGCGGACTGTGTCTCTATCGGGGAAGTCCGCCGCGCTTTGATGGCCGGAATTCCAAAATACCGCGTTATTTTCAGCGGTGTCGGCAAACGGGATGACGAGATCCGTGAAGCGATCGAATCCGACATCCTATACATCAATGTTGAGAGCGAAGCCGAGCTTGGACGGGTTGAAATGATTGCTCGTGAGTTGAATACCAAAGCACGTATCAGTATCCGTGTTAATCCGAATATCGATCCTAAAACCCATCCGTATATTTCCACCGGACTGCATGATAATAAATTCGGTGTAGAGATTGTTGCTGCGAAACGGATGTACATTCAGGCAAAAAATTCGGATCATCTTGATCCGGTCGGGATCCATTTTCATATCGGAAGCCAGTTGACTGAATTGGAACCGATTTATGAAGCAGCGGTCATTGTCGCCGATTTGCTTCGATCGCTTCAAGCGATCGATATCGAGTTGAAATTTTTTGATATCGGCGGAGGATTGGGCGTCCGTTACGATAATGAGACGACGATTGAACCGTATGATTATGCGCAAGCGATTCTCTCCGCACTCAAAGGGATCGATGTCACAATCATTTGTGAACCGGGACGCTTCTTGACGGCGAATGCCGGATATTTTTTGACAAAAGTATTGTATGAAAAAAACAACGGAGCCAAACGTTTCGTCATGGTTGACGGAGCGATGAACGATTTGATCCGTCCGAGCCTGTATAAAGCGTACCACCGCATTGAAGCACTGGATAAAACGGGTGAAGAGAGTGCGGCGGATGTGGTTGGGCCGGTGTGTGAAAGCGGTGACTTTTTAGCTAAAAACTACCCGCTTCCGCCGATGGAACATAATGATTTACTGATCGTGCATAGTGCCGGAGCTTACGGTTTCGGAATGGGAAGCAACTATAACACCCGCGGACGTTCTGCCGAGATCGCCATTGAGGCGGGACAAGACCGGCTTATTCGACGCCGTGAAAATTTTGAGGATGTGATCGCTCTAGAGCGTGAATATCTGTAGGAAGTATGATGTATTTTATCGATGTACAAGGGACATTAATCGAAGACAATACCAAGCTTCCCACACGAGGTGCGGTTGCTTTTATTGATTTCCTGAATACTCATAAAATACCGTATATGGTTATTACCAACAGTACCAAAAACCCGAGCAGCGAATTTTTAGGGTATTTAAACTCTATAGGACTCAAGATCCCGAGCGAACATTACCTTGATCCGTTAATGATGCTTGAGAGTCACATCGACAAAAGCAAAAAGATTGCTGCATACGGCTCGAAACCTTTCTTAGAAGTATTACATTCCATGGGATACAGTCTCGATTATACGAATCCGGATGTCGTACTAATCGCGATTAAAGAGGACTTTTCACCGGATGAATATGCTGCGATGATTGAGTTTCTCCTTGGCGGAGCGGAGCTCGTGGGTATGCATGAAACGACGCTGTATGTCAAAAACCATAAACGCTATCCGGGAGTCGGGGCTATTTTGAAAATGCTTGAATTTGCGACGTCAACTCCGTATATTGTTGTCGGCAAGCCGAGTATTTCATTTTTTAATGAGGCATTGCGGCGTTTAACGGCTCAAAAAGCGGGAGCTGATTTTTGTGACATTACCATCATCAGTGATGACGTCAAAGGGGATCTCATCGGAGCGCAATCACTGGGGATGAAAGGGGTATTTGTCCTCAGCGGAAAATACCGATCGGCTGAAGAAATTATCCCGTCTTTGGAACTTTCTCAGCGTCCGGCAGAGATTTACGCGGATATGCAGGGAATATTGGAGAGTCTATGAATACTTTAGAAGAGTGCAGAGCACGTATCGACGAAATCGATAATGAAGTTGTAACACTGTTAAATCGCCGTATGGAAGTAGTCCGTCGTGTCGGTGAAATCAAACATGAAAGCAAGACGGCAGTTTACCGTCCGGAGCGTGAAAAAGCGATTATTGACCGTTTGACGCTATTGAGCAAACAATCAGGCGGATTGCTGAATGCTCAGGCGATTGAAGCGGTTTTTCTGGAAATCTTTGCCGTGGCCCGTAATCTTGAACTTCCTGAACGCATTGCGTATCTCGGACCTGAAGGGAGTTTTACCCATCAGGCGGCAGAATCGCGTTTCGGTGCAATGAGCGATTATCTTTCACTCGGTTCGATTGAAGCGGTATTCAAAACACTTGAAGCAGGTCGTGCAAAATTCGGTGTCGTTCCGATCGAAAATTCACGCGACGGCGTTGTGGGTGAAACCCTCGATCTGCTCGGTAAAAGCAGTATGAAAATCGTAGCGGAATTGTATATGCCGATCCATATGGCCTTTGCAACAAAATCGGAAAAAATTCAGGACATCAAACGGATATATTCGAAAGATAAAGGATTTGGTCAGTGTCGGGAGTTTTTGCAAGAGCATGGACTTGAGAGCATAGAACACATACCGGTTGAATCAACGGCGAAAGCGGCTATTTTGGCTTCCAAAGATCCTCAGGCTGCGGCTATATGTTCGCATATTGCCGCAAAGCTGTACGGTGTCCCGACCCTGTTTGAAAATATCGAAGATGCCCATAATAATGCGACACGCTTTTTCATTTTGAGTGATTTTAAAAACGGTATCAGCGATGATGATAAGACATCGATCCTCGTACGTTTGAAAGATGCACAAAAAGCTGGAGCGTTAGTCCATTTCCTGGAAGATTTCAATAATGCCAATATCAATTTGAGTAAAATTGAGAGTCGTCCTTCACGGGATAATGACGGCTTCGGTTATTGGTTCTTCATCGACTTTTTCGGCCATATCGATGAGCCTCAAGTTCAAGAATTAATCCAAAAACATACAGAAGAAGTAACATGGTTAGGCAGCTATGTTAAGGGAGAGTTATGAAATTTAACAGTGCATTAGAAAATATCAAATCGTATGAGGCGGGGAAACCAATCGAATTAGTGGTTCGGGAATACGGAATTACCAAGGAAGATATTGTTAAATTGGCAAGTAATGAAAATCCGTTCGGATGTTCACCGAAAGTCAAAGATGCAGTACGTGCTATTATCGATAACATGGCCCTGTACCCGGATGATTCGATGGTAAAACTCAAAACGGCTTTATCCGATAAATACGGTATTAAAGACAATGAATTGGTTATCGGCGCGGGCAGTGATCAGGTGATCGAATTTGCGATCCATGCCAAAGCTCATGCCGGAAGCAAAGTACTGATGAACAGCGTGACCTTTGCGATGTATGAGATTTACGCCAAACAAGTCGGAGCACAGATAATCCGTACTGCATCACGCGAGCACAAGATGAAAGAATTTTATGCCCTCTATCAAGAACATAAGCCATCCATCATTTTCCTTTGTACCCCTAATAACCCGACGGGAGATGGGCTTAAAGCGGAAGAAATGATTTCGTTCATTGAAAAAGTAGACAGTGATACTTTGGTGATTGTGGATGGTGCATACATGGAGTATGCCCGTTTTAAAAATCCGGCATATGCGGTAGAACCGCGCGATTTGATCGAAAAATTTGATAACGTCCTCTTTTTGGGGACGTTTTCCAAAGCATACGGTTTGGGAGGGATGCGTGTCGGATACGGAATCGCTCAGGCACCTATCATTGAAACACTCTATAAAGTTCGTCCGCCGTTTAATATAACGACGCTTTCTCTGGAAGCGGCATCGGTTGCTCTGGAAGATGAGGCTTTTGTTCAAGCATGTATCGCCGATAATTTTGAGCAAATGAAACGTTATGAGGAGTTTGCACGTATCAAGGGGATCGATGTGATTGATAGTTATACCAATTTCGTCACTTTATCGCTTCCTGAAGAAAAAAATTCATCAAAAATTGCGCAAGAACTCTTAAAAAAGGGTATGATTGTACGTGATTTAAGCAGTTACGGATTGAATGCGATTCGCGTTACAATCGGAACATCGATTCAAAATGATCGATTTTTTGAACTCACCGATCCTTTATTATAAAAATAGGTAACAATGGATTTTAAGGCCCTTTTCTCGCAACTTGTTGTTTTTTTCGGAAAGCTTAATCAAGCACAAAAAACTATTATCGGTGCGGCAGTTGCAGGAATAGTGGCATTTTTAGTCTTTTTGGTCGTATACACCTCCGATGGTGGAAGCGGCGAGAACGGAGGCTATCAAGTCCTCTTCGATTCATTAAGCTCTCAAGATGCTGCACAAGTGGTGCAACAACTCGAAAAAGATAAAATCCCCTATAAAATCCCCCGTGAAAATGTCATAGAAGTCCCAAAAGACGTTGTATACAAGGAACGTATTACGATTGCTTCTATGGGGATTCCAAAAGAGGGGCATGTCGGTTTTGAGCTTTTTGACAAACAAGAGTTCGGTGCGACCAATTTTGACCAAGAGGTGAAATTTCGACGTGCGTTGGAAGGTGAACTTGCCCGTTCGATTGATTCATTGGCACCGGTTGAAAAATCGAGTGTCTCTCTTGCCTTGCCGAAAGAGACCCTTTTCGTATCGGAAGCCGTTCCCCCATCAGCATCCGTTATGGTCCAGCTGAAAGCAGATCAAAAACTTTTACCGAAGCAAATCCGCGGGATTAAAAAGCTAGTCGCTTCGGCAGTTCCGAAACTGACTCCTGAGAATGTCGCTTTGATCGATTCGGACGGAGAGACACTTGGAGATGATGATGCGGCATCGGCTATGGGCGAACTCTCTTCCATGCAGCAGCAGTTTAAAACCAAAGAAGAGAAAAAACAGGAAGAAAAAATTCTGAATGTTCTCGCTCCGTTTATCGGAGGAAAAGATCGTATTGTTGCAAAGGTAACGATTGAATACGATTTTTCAGAGCAAAGTTCTACATCCGAAAAATTTGATCCGGACAGCGTCGTCCGCAGTGAACAAACCAGTGAAGAGAAACGTGACGGAGGAACTCCCGCTTCCGCCCAAGTCGGAGGAGTTCCGGGAGCTGTAAGCAACATCGGACCGGTTCAAGGGTTGGGTGGAAACGCAACCGGTGAAAAATACGAAAAAACAACCGGAACTACCAATTATGAAATTTCAAAAACGGTTTCAACAACAAAAATGGAGTTCGCCCGTATCAAACGGATGACGGCTGCCGTTGCGGTAGATGGAAAATACGAGGCTAAAAAAGGATCAGACGGACAGCCGACGGAAGAGAAAGAATATATCCCTTTGGATGAAACGCAGCTCCAGGCGATCGATGCATTGGTAAAACAATCGATTGGTGTAGATGAAAAACGGGGAGATGTCGTTACTGTACGTAATTTTGAATTCCAGACAACGAAAGAGGGGGAATCTAAAACTCCTGTAACTAAGACAACGGCATTTATTGATACGTATTTGGCACCATTCTCAACCTTATTCAAATATTTGTTTGTTGCCGTGATTTTGTTTATCGCGTACAAAAAAATCATTATTCCGTTCGCAGAACGTATGCTTGAATTCAGCCGTGATGAAGAGGAATTTGAAAAACCGAATCTGGAAATCGCAGACGATGAGGATGAAGACTTGGTAGAAAAAGTTCAGCAAATGCGTAAAAAAGTGGAAAGTCAGCTTGGACTTGGGGAAAGTTTCAACGAAGATGAGCTTAAATACGATGTATTACTTGAAAAAGTACGTGAAATTGCGGAAGAACATCCGGAAGAAATTGCCTCGCTTATTCAGACGCTAATTGATGAAGAATCAATTCCCAGCGACATGAATAAGCGATAGGAGGGAAATATGAATTTAACACCGTCCCAACAAGCAAATTTCGATGAAATGAGCATGACGCAAAAAATTGCGATTTTATTGGTCCAATTAGGCGAAGATGTTACCGCTACTATTTTTGCGCGTATGAATGTTGAAGCGATTACCGAAATATCCAAATACATTGCAAACAACCGTTCTATCGAGAAGAATTTGGGTGCTGCCGTATTGGAAGAATTTTATGCGATCGTGCAATCCAATCAGTACTTAAATACCGGCGGTCTTGAATACGCGCGTGAAATTTTGTATAAAGCTCTTGGACCGGATGAAGCGAAAAAAGTGTTGGAACGTCTGAGTAAGACAATGCAAAATACCCAAAACTTTGCCTATTTGTCTAAGATCAAGCCTCAGCAATTGGCAGACTTCATTATGACGGAGCACCCACAGACAATCGCCCTTATTCTTGCCCATATGGACCCTTCCGCAGCGGCAGAGACTTTGTATATTTTCTCGGATGATCTTCGTGCGGAAGTAGCGATGAGGATGGCAAAACTGGGTGATATTTCACCGTCCATCATTAAGCGGGTCAGCGCAGTATTGGAGTCCAAACTCGAATCGTTGGCAAGCTACAAAGTGGAAGTGGGCGGACCTCGCGCCGTTGCCGACGTCTTCAACCGTTTGGGATCGAAAGCATCGAAAGCGACACTCTCACAAATCGAGCAGCTTGACCAAGAGCTTGCGGCGTCGATTAAAGAGATGATGTTTACGTTTGAAGACATCGTGGATCTTGACGGAAACAGTGTGCGTGAGATTCTCAAATCGGTCGATAAAAACGATCTTATGCTGGCGCTTAAAAGTTCTGCCGATGAACTCAAAGAGAAATTTTATGCCAATATGTCGCAACGTGCGAAAGACTCCTTTATCGAAGAGATGCAATTTTTGGGTGCCGTCAAAGTCAAAGAGGTGGAAGGTGCTCAGCGTAAAATCGTTGATGCCGTTCAGGCATTGGCAGAACAGGGTGTACTGCAATTGGGTGAATCTGAAGAGCTGGTGGAGTAACGTAGATGGATGTGGTTATTCAACAGGATCGTTCCGGTGCACATAACATCAGCAAATACCAATTTAAAATTCTCTCCTCTTTGTCGGGGGCCAGTATCGGAGAGGCGCGAGAAGAGCTTGGTGCCCATGAGGGTGTCGTAGAACGCCGTAAAGAGAGCTTAGCCACTCCCAAAGATGAATTAATCGAATCGCTTATGAAAAAAGCGGACGAGATGAGCTCCAATGTGATAAAAATGCAAATGCGTCTCGAAGCGATGCAAGAAGAGCATGCTCAGGCTCTTGAGGAGGCTAAAAAAGCCGGATATGAAGAGGGTGTGGCAGCCGGAATCGCTCAAGAACAAGCGCAGCGTGCAGGACAGAATGCACAATCGCACGATCAACTCGCCCAATCGGTTAAAACGCTTGAAAATGCGGCTGCTGAATTTGTAACGGCATTGGTATCGATCCAAAAAGAGTTGACCCATACGGCATTAGAGATTGCGAAAGAGGTGATCGGTATCGAAACGCATGACAACAGTTCCAAAATCGCGGCCAAACTTTCAGGTGATTTGATTGAAGAGCTCAAAGACGCTTCCAAAATCACTCTTCGGGTTAACCCTGCCGATCATGGATTTATATCGGAAAAAGTGGGTTCTTTATCCCATGTAGAGGTATTGTCTGATCGTGCGATCAGTCCAGGCGGAGTTGTTGCGATCAGTGATGCCGGGAATATCGATTCTGAGATCAAAAAGCGTTACGAGAGACTTAAGCGATCACTTTTACTCGAATCCTAAAGCAGTTTGCTGAGGGTTCACCTTTATAATAGAATTACTTTTAGTGTTAGATACAATGTTAGGACAGTGCCAGACGATGAATATCAAAAATTTTACTTTGCCCGAACTTGAAGCGTTATCCCAAAAGATACGGGATCGTATTTTGGAAGTGGTAAGCACAAACGGCGGGCATCTAAGCTCGACTTTGGGAGCAACTGAGATCATTGTTGCGATGCACAAAGTATTTGATTCCACAAAAGACCCTTTTATCTTTGACGTCTCTCACCAATCGTATGCGCACAAACTTTTGACCGACAGATGGGATGAATTCGCAACCCTTCGTCAGTTCAATGGATTAAGCGGGTATACAAAGCCCTCAGAATCTGAGAGCGACTATTTTGTAGCCGGGCACAGTTCAACCTCTATTTCGCTCGGTGTCGGTGCCGCAAAAGCAATCGCTTTGAAAAATGAGCAGGAGAGCCGTATTCCCGTTGTCGTGATTGGAGATGGGGCGATGTCAGCCGGGATGGCGTATGAAGCGCTTAATGAGTTGGGTGATCGCAAATATCCGATGGTGATTATCCTTAACGACAATGAAATGAGTATCGCTAAACCGATCGGAGCAATCAGCCGAATGCTCAGTTCTGCGATGGCCAGTCCTTTTTATCAGCGTTTTAAAAAGAAAACGGAGCAGTTCGTTGATAATTTCGGCGAAGGGGCCCATTATCTTGCGAAACGGTTTGAAGAATCGTTTAAACTCATCACTCCGGGGATTTTGTTTGAAGAGATGGGGATAGAATATATCGGTCCGGTAGATGGGCATGATTTGAAATCGTTGATTGAAATTTTGAGCATGGCAAAAGCGATGGGCAAGCCTGTCTTGGTCCATATCCAGACGATTAAAGGCAAAGGGTATGAAATAGCCGAGGGGAAACACGAAAAATGGCATGGGGTTTCACCGTTTGATTTGAAAAGCGGAACCGCAAATGCAAAAAGTTCAACGAAAAGTGCTACCCAGATTTATGCAGATGCCTTGATGGAACAGGCACTTAAGAATGATAAGATCGTAGGGGTTACCGCTGCTATGCCCAGTGGTACGGGATTAACACAGCTTATGGAAAAATTCCCGGATCGTTTTTGGGATGTAGCCATTGCCGAGCAGCATGCCGTGACGTCGATGGCGGCTTTGGCGAAAGAGGGATTTAAACCGTTTTGTACGATTTATTCTACTTTTATGCAGCGCGGATACGATCAAGTCATCCATGACGTCTGCTTGATGGATTTACCGGTGGTATTTGCGATGGATCGGGCGGGAATCGTCGGTGAAGACGGTGAAACCCATCAGGGAGCTTTCGATATTAGCTTTTTACGGTTAATTCCCAATATGACACTGTGCGCACCGCGTGATGAGAAATCCTTTTATCATCTTATTGACTATGTAGTCGGATATGATCGACCTTGTGCTATCCGCTATCCGAGAGGCTCATTTGTGGAAGCCGAACTTCCGAAATCAGTCCCGTATGAGACCGGAAAATCGCAATTGCTCATTTCCAATGATTCAAACCGATTGTTTATCGGATACGGCAGCGGTGTGGGCCGTGCAGCGCAAACGATGGAATTTATGGAGGATCAGCCTTCCTTACTGGATTTGCGTTTTGTAAAACCTCTAGATACTACTATGTTGGCACAAATGGCGCAAAAGTATAAAGAATGGTATGTGTTCAGTGACTCGGCACGTATGGGCGGTGTCGGAAGTGCTTTGCTTGAATGGCTGTCGGAAGCGAAAATCACCGATGTGCAGGTGGTCAGTTTCGAATATGGGGACGAATTTATCAAGCACGGCAATACCAAGCTTGTTGAAGAGTCGCTTGGGCTCCTGCCCTCTCAGTTGGCAGAACGGGTTATCGGAGAATAATCACTCCGGCAATACGCCCCGTATGCTGTTGATCTGCCCGATAGGAAAAATATCGGTCATTTAGGCAGGATGTGCATTCCTCTATCACTTCTACATTTTTCATCCCCAACCGATTCAATTGGGTTAGGAGGATTGTATTGACATCCAAAAAGATTTTTTCGTTTTCATACCGGAGTGCTTCCGGATATCCTTTTGAAACTGTTTCCTCTGCAATAGCGGAATTGATTGCATAACAACAGCCGCTGATGGAGGGGCCTAAAACGGCATAAATCTCATCAGGCATTGAACCGAAGGTTTCTCTCATGGATTCAATGGTTTTTGGAACGATTTCATTGAGTGCCCCTGCGCGTCCGGCATGAACGGCACCGATCGCTTGATGAACCGGATCGTAGAGGAGGATAGGGGTACAATCGGCACTCATTACCATTAAAGGGATATTGGGACGGTCGGTTATCAATGCATCGCATTCGGGCGGCGTATCAAAAGTGTAGGTCTCATCGATAATGGTGATCCGATCGGAATGGATTTGGCGCATATGGATCAGAGATTGTCGATCATAGCCTAATCGGTGCGCGAGTAAATCATGGTTTGCCAAGACATCAATCGGGTTGTCTCCGACATGAAACGCGAGGTTTGCATCACTATAGGGGTTTTGGGAAACTCCGCCGTGACGTGTCGTAAAACAGGCGGAAATAGCGGTAAAAGCGGATAAAAGGTTTGACTCGATTGTTTTCATTCAAAGAGTATATCGAGTGAGACTTTCAAGCAGGATAAATTACATCGAAATTAAAACCGTTGCACGTAGCTAAAAAGATAGTTTCGGCCTTCTCTTTTGATCCCGCCGTCTGTATTATAGTAATAGCTTGGTTGTCTGATATCTTCGTTGAATATGTTCTTGACGGTTGCCCGCATTTCGCTGGATGCCGAAAATTTATAGGTGAGTGTTTCATCAACGATATGTTGCTGATGAACGGTCGTATCCACGCCGTCCTCTACAATCCATCCCAGTTGTGATTGGGTTGTTTGAGAATAATACTGCCAAGTCGTACCGAAAGAGAGGCTGTCGATCGGTCGATAGACATACATAGCTTTCAACATGACTTTGGAAATATCTGGCATGGATTGATTCACTGAAACGGGGTAATCGTTTTCCGGAGGGACGGTATATCCTGTCTCGATGTAGGAAGCATTGAAATAAAAATTATGGTTGGGTTTTGACTGAAAGCTGTATTCAAACTCAATCCCTTTGCTTCTTCTATCGTTGTAATTTTGGTATCCCGGAATCGTATTGGAGAACTCTTCCAAATCAATAACATTTTTAAGGTTCGAGTAGAAGAAATCGAGTGAGAATTTATTATTAAAATCCGGTGTATAGAGTGCGACAGCTTCATACGTATCGGTCTCTTCAGGTTTGATGTTTTCGGTTCCGGCACGGTAGTTGATATGCCCGTTGGCATAGGCTTCGGTAAAGGTCGGAGCGCGAAATGCAGAACCGTAAAGGAGTTTAAAGATTGTTTTGTCATCTGCCCGATATACAACGGCGGCTCTTTGGCTTAATTTTGTACCAATATCGGAATAGTCATCAACACGTGCACCCAAAATGACATCCACTTTCGGAGTAAGCGAGATTAAATCCTGAATATAGCCATATCCGATCGTTCGGGTTTGATTGGCTCGGATGAAATTCGTGGTCGGATTTGCCCAAAATGCGGGTTCTCTTGAGGCTCTATAACGGAATGAGTTGTAATTCGTACTTGATAGGATCGTAGAGAGGTTTTGGGTAATGGCATTTTCAACACTGTTATAATAGTCATCTTGCGGTATTCTCACATACCGGGCTCCGACACCGGCTATGATCTCATTCGAGTTTATTTTTGGAAGGGTAAAGATGGTTTCTGCTTCAAAGTTTTGTTCTCTGAGTTTTTCGGTGAAGTAAAAGCCCTCTTGCATATTCGTGACACCTACTGCAGCGAATCTGCTGGCTGTCACTGCTTTCTCGGCAATAAAAGAACCCTCGTTCAGTTCCCTTTGTGAAAAGTTTACTTTTGTTTCGATTCCAACTTCATTGACGTTTGCTTTATACGAGGCTTGTGAGAAAAAGTATGAGTTGATATGCTCATTCGGACTAAGCCAAATCAGTTTCGGATCTTCTTCAAAACCGTAAAAGTTTCCGTAAACACTCCGTTTATATCGGGTAAGGAACTCAAAATCACCGTTTACGGCTTTAAATCCGATGGAGACATCTCTCATCGCTTCATTCGTCTTTGTTGTAGAACCTTCGATGGGGAGAGATTTGTCGTTTCTCGTAACGTAGCCATCGGAAAATAGTTTCCAATTATTCGAAAGTGTATAAATATTTGCTCCGGCGCTCAATGTACTGTAGCTGCCGGTACCGAGAAAAATTTTGTTTTCTTCTTTCGAATTTCCCAGTTTCGTAATGATGTTAACGGTACCGTAAAACGCGCCGGAACCTTGGGTCGTGGAGTTCGGTCCACGGAGGACCTCTATGCGATCGACAAGCTGGAGAGGGAAGTCCATATAAAAGTCGCCGGAACCGGAAACTTCATTGTTGATTGCAACACCGTCGATAAGAATTTTTATTTTATCCGAAAGATAGGCATTCGGGTTTTTAAAACCTCTGACCGTCGCCATACTATATCCCATGGGGCTAAGCTGCATTTGGATACCCGGGAGCATCCCTAACGCTTCACCGACATTTTGTATCCCTGCATCGAGGTAGGTTTGTGCGTCGACAATACTGACAACAGAGGGCATATAATCCACATTCAGCGATTTTTTTGTTGCCAAAGTGCTTACATTTTCTAAAAGCGATTTAAAATCATTGATTTCCGCATTGTTATCTGATGCGTAGGATGCAGTAAGTGATGAGAGTACTATAGCGTGTAATAGAATTTTTTTGGACATAAAAAGCACCTTTTCTTTTACACATTTTGCTATACTAATAGTCGTGTTATACTATACAAGTTTTTATAATAGTTCAGTTAAAGAGGGCGAAAAGAAGTCTTCTTAATTACTTTTCGGAACGAATAACGATCAACAGGGCAGGAAGAATTGGTAAATAATATTTTCATTTTATCAATTTTTGTTATTTTGTTTAATCCCGTTGCATTATCCGCATCATCGTATGATGATGATACATTGGATATTTTCTCAAAAATTATTCCCCGTTTTATTTTAATGAGCTCTCAAAAAAATTCCATTCAATCCAAAATGGAGATTTGTATTTTATATGATAAATTGGATGAGAGGACGGCATCGTCATTAAGTGATAAAATTCAAAATAATTATCCTAACGGGATCAAAAACTATAAATTTAAATTGATCAAAAGTGATTACTCGGATATTGATTCATGCCGTAAAAGTCAACTGGCATTTTTATTTAATACGGATGAAAAAAATATGGACAGTTCTATCCGTATGTTAAATAAAAACAGCGTTTTTACCATGTCGTATGATGCAAAATATTTGGCAAGCGGGGTTGATGCCACATTGTTTTTAGGGAGAAAAGTAGTTCCTTATATGAATATGAGTGCTTTGCGTCAAAATGGGATAGAGATGGACAATACACTGGTACAAATATCAAAAATTTATTTGCAGGGAGACGGCAAATAATGCGCGGTATCAGTATTGAATTTAAAATGATTATCGGTGCGATTTTGTTTGCCGTGTTTTTGGTGGGTTTTGAACGGTTCCAATTTTCGGAAAACATTGTTCAGCAATTCCTCGAATCTAAAAAGTCAAAAAATAAATTATTAATTGATACGATTTCCCCTGTCATAGGGTTGAATATCTCTTTGGGATTGAACGATGCGAATACGGAATATTTAAATCAAATTGTCAAACAGAACCGTGATTTGCTCAATTTTGATCTTATAGATTCAAACGGATTTAGAATATTCCATTATGAGAAAAATCCATTGCCGGAATCCCAAAAAATAGTCGACGGGATCCGTTATGCAAGCCAAGTCATCAAGGATCCCGTTACCGGAGAAAATGCCGGCACCGTAAATTTATATTTCGACGATCATGAATATCAGGCAATGATGCAAAAAAATAGAGAGATAACGATGAAAATTTTCGCTATCAGTTTTGTCATGCTCATGATTTTCATTTTATTTGTTAAGAGAGAGTTTAAGTTTTTAAAAAAGCTGAGCGAACATGTATTGCAATATGACCCGCAGATTAATAACTTTACTCTTCAAAAATCGGACCGGAGTGATGAAGTCGGTGTAATCCATAATGCCATTATCTCGATGGTAGCCAAGATCAACGGGTATGCAACCTTGTTGGATGATTTGAATCATTCATTGGCTATCAAAGTCGAGGAAAGAACACAAGAATTACAAGAAGCAAACTTGCAGCTTAAAGAGCTTTCCCTAACGGATTCGCTAACCCATTTATCCAACAGAAGAAGTCTTGCGATCCATTTGCAAGATGTATGGGAACTGGCTAAACGCAATCACAGTATCGTATCGATTATTATGTGTGATATTGACCATTTTAAACAGGTCAATGATAAATACGGACATATCGTCGGTGATGGGGTACTAAAAGATATTGCAAAGATATTGAAAGAGTCGCTAAAGCGAAAAAGTGATTTCCTGGCACGATACGGCGGTGAAGAGTTTATGATCGTGTTGTATGAAGTCGATATCCGTGCCGCGGAAGAGCTGTGTGCAAGTATCCAAAAAAATCTACAAAATATCGATAAATTCGAATATAGAGATGTTAAATTAAATCCGATCACTATGAGTTTCGGAATCAGCAGCAGTATTCCCGGCGAGACGGATGAGTATAACGATTTGATAAAACGTGCGGATGCTGCTTTGTATCAAGCAAAAGAATCGGGTCGGAACCGTTTTATCTCTATGAATTAAGAGAATTGTCAGTTACCAAGTCTAGTTTTCCCCCTCGTTTATAAATCAAGTATAAAAATTGCATTGCAACAGCAAACAAAGCTCTGAAAAGAGTAGGAAAATGACATTATTTTCCCCTGATGTTTTCAGATATAATTATCCGATTTGAGTTATTAAACCAATCTCAATTAGGAAAAAGGAATTGAATGGAACACACTCTTCAAGATACCGATTTTTTGGTGTCTCAAACGGATGCGAAAGGGATAATTCTTTTTGCCAATGAAGATTTTTGCAAAATTGCGGGATACACGCTCGAAGAGTTAATGGGAAAACCTCACAGCATTGTCCGTCATAGCGATATGCCCAAAGCGGCTTTCAAAGATTTATGGGACACCGTTAAAAGCGGAAAAGTGTGGAAAGGGTATGTCAAAAATGCCACTAAGAACGGAGGCTTTTATTGGGTATTTGCCACGGTTTATCCAAACATCGCTTGCGGTGACGGGAACAGCGGATACATGTCATGCCGCCGTAAAGCGTCACCCGATGAAATCAAAAAAGCCGAAGCGCTTTATAAAACTATGCGTTAATCCAAAGGCAAAAGAACTATGAAAAACAGTACAAAAATAAGTATTCTTTCGATTTTAGGTATTGCAGGTTTGGCATTGACAATTATGATCACTTCTCCATGGATGAGTGCCGGTGTTATCGTCATTCTTATGGGAACGGCGATAGGATTGAGCATGGTGTCATCGTCAAATTCTGCAGTGTTGGAACAACAATTGAATGAACTTGAGGAGTTAATGCAATTCAAGCGCAACCAAATGGAAGCGCATCTGGCAGAACCTGGAAGTATAGAAGAAAAAGTGAACCATCTGGCTCAAACGCATGAAAAAGTTTTGGAACAAGATACCAAAGTAGCCGGTGAAATGGTTCTGCTTGCAGATAAGGTTCGCCGAGGCCATTATTTGTGCCGCGTTGCAAGTGATTCCAAAACTCCCCATGTCCATTTGTTGAAAAAAACGATGAACGCGATGCTCGATGCAACGGAGAAAAATCTCGATCAGGCCATCAGCGTATTGGAATCATTAAGCGAAGGGAAATTCTCAACACGGGCTCAAATCAACGTCGAAGGCAAAATGGCTCAAATGTTAGAGAAAATCAATGATTTGGCGACGGCGCTGCAATCTATGGAGCAACAGAACGTCGAAGCCAAAGAGGTACTCAACAACAATACCAAACAACTCAAAAATACCATTGAATCTCTACGTGCCAAAGAGTTTGTCGAACTCAACGGAATGATCAATACGACAGTGGAGCGAATCCAAAGAGTCGCAAATAAAGAGCATGAACTCTCCGGAAATCTTCAATCATTGGCCGGAAATGCTCAAGAGACAAAACAAATCTTGACGACGATCGGAGATATTGCCGATCAAACCAATCTCCTTGCCCTTAACGCCGCGATTGAAGCGGCACGTGCCGGAGAACACGGACGTGGATTTGCCGTCGTTGCGGATGAAGTACGAAAACTGGCTGAACGTACCCAAAAAAGTTTGGCTGAAACCTCGGCAACGATCAACATTTTAATTCAGGCCATCACCGATAACAGTGAGTCCCTCAACAAAAACATGGATGAGATGATGGATCTTACAACGTATGTAGGAAGTGTCGATAACAAAATGGAAGAACTGCTTCATACGATGGATCGGTTGAGCTGATTTTTTTTAGTGCAAAGGAAATTTAAAACCTTCACACGAAGGATTACGAAATATCCTCTGAGCTTTCCGTACAGATCCAATAATGCTCTTGCGTGTGATGTTTGGCATAATACATTGCTTTGTCGGCATTTTTGAGCATTTTTGAGGTCTCATTGCCGTGTTCGGGATAAAATGCGATTCCAATACTGATAGACGGTAAAATTTCCGTATCATTGATGAGAAGTGGTTGTTTGACTTTGGCAATCAGATTTTTTGCTACAGCGATGGCTTCATCTCTTTGATGAATAGATTCAAAAATAATAACAAACTCATCCCCTCCCAAGCGGGCTGCAAAATCTTCAGCACGTATATTTTCCTTTAAATGCATTGCTACTGTTTTGAGAAGTTCATCTCCGATATCATGGCCATACGTATCATTTACCTCTTTAAACTGATTAAGATCCATGAAAAACAGGGCAAACACTTTATGAGAACGTTGGGCACGAGAAAGGGTCTGTTGAAGGATTTGATTGAAAAACAGCCGATTCGGCAGTCCCGTCAGTGAATCATGATGAGAATGCTTTAAGAGTTGTTCTTCATACTCTTTTTGGAGTGTAATATCGCTGAGGATTGAGACATATCGAATGAGCTTTCCGGATTTATCGTAAACAGCGGAGATACTTTGTAAAGAGGGATAAATTTCACCGTTTTTTCGTTTATTCCATATTTCTCCATGCCATTTACCGGTCGTATTAATGAGTTTAAACATCTCTTCATAAAAATGGCTGTCATGTTTTCCCGATTTAAGTATTTTCGGATTTCGTCCTAATACTTCTTCCGGTGTATATCCTGTTACTTCGGTAAACGCTTCATTGACTTTGACGATATTCTTATTGGCATCGGTAATGAAAATAACTTCGGTAGTGTTATGAAAGACCGTATCTGAAAGCAAAAGTTTGGCTTCACGTGCTTTAAACTCTTTGATGTCATCGACACTCAGCCATACGTATGGAATTTTGAGGATGTAGAGTAATTTGCCGGAGATTTTGACCGTGACAGATCGGCCGTTTCGATCGATATAGAGACTTTCATAGGGGCCGACAGAGTCGTTTTGTTTGAGAAATCGCAATTGGTTTGTCTCAAACTCTTTATATTCATCGGCTACAAGGTCAAAATAATTTAAGTTTTCAAGATCCTCTTTATGAAGAGCAACGATTTCTAAAAAACTGTTATTGGCATCAATAACATTCCCAGATAATGTGCATAAAACCAATCCTGTTGATGAATTGTTGATCAGCATACGGTTGAAGCGGCGGGAGTCTTCGATATCCTGTACTAGCGGTTTGAGAAAATACCAAAAAAAGATACTGCCGATGACGGCTAAGAAAATGGTCAATCCAAGAGCATATTGAGCGGCTTGAATATAAGGAGCACGTATTTCTGCCAGATCCATTTTGGCAACAATTCCCCATCCTAACCTTTTGATAGGCTCATAGGCTGCCAGTACAATGACTCCGCGATAATCGTGTGCAATGACAACCCCTTTCTTTCCGTTTAACGCTAAACGCATCGGTTCGGCAAGATCCGATTTCCAAGGGACAGAGAGCAATGATTTATTATTATAGTGGCGCTGTTTAATGAGGAACTGGATTTTACCGTCTTCATGCTTGCCTAGAGCAAATTCACCGGTTTTTTCAAATCCTCCGTATTGGTAATGGGCATTGGTGACTTTTAGGATGATATCTTCGGCAATTTGTTTGCTCATTATAAGGGAGATATTTTTATGAAGAAGGAATTCTTGTTGAGTCACGATATCAATCAGGGCTGATTGGGTTTCTGCAAGTTCGACGAGGCGGTTTTTTTCCCGTTCAAACCCTATGTTGTACAAAAGATAGATTGTAAATATGACAATAAAAAGCATATTGAAGATAAGAAGGGAAATGAGATAATAAGGGGTGTGTTGAATTCGTCTATGAGAAAAACATTCGATAAATGAAGTTTTTATTCTGTTCATCACATGCCTCTTCAACCCCTTTATGGTTTCGTATTGAATTTTATGACAAAGTATCATAACGGAGAATAGTCATAAAAAAGTCACATTGTAAAATTAGATCATTTTTTTTTATAAAATGTACAGTCTAACCGATTAAATTGTCCCGTTTAGCTTTGAGCCAGCTATAAATTGGATAAAATAACTCAAAATGGTTTGAAGGATCACGTTGTGTTACACAGACAAATGAAATCGGTACGCTTGGAAGGGGACAGTATAACCGCCAAACGTGAAGAGCTTCGGCTCTATTTCCGAGCGAGTTTTGATTTGTTTGAATCGCTGTTTGAGTTATTTATCTCCGATGAGGTTTTTTATCGCCAATCTGAGCCGACACGCCATCCTATGATTTTCTATTTTGGGCATACGGCGATTTTTTATATCAATAAGCTCATTGCAGCAGGGGTACTTACGGAGCGGATCGATCCTCATTTCGAATCGCTTTTTGCTGTCGGGGTCGATGAGATGACGTGGGATGCCAGCAGTGATTCTCTGAGATGGCCGAGTATTGATGAAGTCCGTGCGTATCGGCAAAAAGTCCGAAATATTGTGGATGGGATCATTACAACACTGTCGATGAATCTCCCTATTACCAAAGAAGATCCATTTTGGGCGATTTGGATGGGGATAGAGCATGAGCGAATTCATATCGAAACCTCCAGTGTACTGCACCGACAAATGCCTCTGCACTACATGAGGATAGATGAGAGTTTTCCTATCTGTCCCGTACGGGGTGATGCGCTCGAGAACACAATGGTCGCTTTTGAGGCTAAAGAGATCCGTATGGGAAAAGGTTCCGGCGATAACGGATTGTACGGTTGGGATAATGAGTACGGCAGTCTTGTTGTGAGTGTCGAAGAGTTTCAAACCTCAAAATATCTTGTCAGTAACGGTGAGTTTATGGATTTCGTCCAAGCCAACGGATACGGTGTACCCAGATGGTGGGATGAAGAGGGGTTGAAGTTTCTTTCGATTCGCAAAGCCGTTTGTCCGCCGTTTTGGGTCCCTCAGAGTGACGGAACGTATACTTATCGGGCGTTGGCGCAGGAGATACCGATGCCGTATAATTGGCCGGTTGAGGTCAATGCGCTCGAAGCAGAAGCTTTTTGCCGATGGAAAAGTGCTCAGGATGGAGAAACCTATCGTCTTCCTACCGAAGCAGAGTGGAGAGTGATGGCTGAAGCGGGCGGCATGGATCAAGAGATATTTGATGATTCGCGCTCCAACATCAATCTTGCCCATTTTGCTTCGTCTGTCCCTATCGATACCTTTGCACACGGCGAACTCTATGATGTCGTGGGAAATGTCTGGCAATGGACGCAAACGCAGATGGATGCTTTCGAGGGATTTGCAACCCATCCGTGGTACGATGACTTTTCTGAGCCGACGTTCGACGGGAAGCACAATCTCATCAAAGGGGGATCGTGGATTTCGACCGGAAATGAGATCATGATGGAATCACGTTACGCATTCCGCCGTCATTTCATCCAGCATGCGGGATTTCGATATGTCATCGGCGAGGGTCAGAACGAAGCGCAAAAATATGCCCGAATGGAGCAGATGTTTAAAAAGTGGAAACAGCGGTATGGGTGAGTTTGATACTATCGACCGCACATTGAGCAACGCAGAAAAGTACACGCTCCGACAAAAGCTTTTCGGCACCGAAGAGGTTCATCCGATGTGGGTCGCCGATATGGATATTGCAACACCCATCTGTGTCGTAGCGGCTGTACAGGAACGTTTGAAGCATCCTATCATCGGATATGAGATCATGCCTGAGAGTGCCTATGAAGCGCAGACGGTATGGGTCAGCACTCATCACGCATTTACGATGCAGCGAGAATGGCTCAGTTATTCCCCATCTGTCGTCGCGTCGATCGGATGTGCGATCCGTGCTTTGAGTGAGGCGGGAGATGAGGTGATCGTTATGGATCCGGTTTATCCCCCGTTTTATTCGATGGTAAAAGAGAATGACCGCCGTCTCGTCATCCACCCGCTCAGGCAGGATGAAGAGGGCGTCTACCGCTTTGACCTCGATCTCTTGCGTGCGCAGATTACGGATAAGACCAAACTTTTATTACTATGTTCGCCTCATAATCCGGTCGGACGGGTGTGGAGTCGTGACGAACTCGGTGCATTGGGAACCTTTTGTCTGGAACACTCTATTGTGATCATCAGCGATGAGATTCACTCGGATATCGTCTTTCAACCCCATTCACATATTCCGATGGCCTCACTATCAGAAGAGCTTTTAAATAACACGGTTACATTGACGGGGCCGGGGAAAACGTTTAACATGGCCGGTTTCTCGATCTCTACGGTGTGTATCCCTTCTGAGGAGTTGCGTACACGGTATAAAGAGGAATATCATCGGGTTCACTGGGGAGACGGGGCTGTGTTGTCCCATGTGGCGTTTGAAGCCGCTTATCGGGATGGCTCGCCGTGGCATCAGAGACTGATAAGGCATTTGAGCCATAATGCCCTCCTGATCGAAGAATGGGCTGCCAAACACCCTTTGATCCGTTATTCACCTCCTGAGGGGACCTATCTGGCATGGCTCGATTGCAGAGCGCTCGGGCTGGGGGATCGGGAATTGCGAGAATTTTTCATCCAGAAAGCAGGACTTGGGTTAAGCCCCGGTCTTAGTTTCGGTAAAGAGGGATCGGGATTTATGCGGCTCAATTTTGCGGTTCCGACATCGGTTTTGACTCAAGCGCTGGAGCAGTTGGGGAAGGCGCTGAATGATTGAAAAAATTGAACGTTTTATTCGTGAGCATCATCTCCTGTCACTTGCAACGACTGGAGAGCGTTTATGGTGCTGTTCGATGTTTTATGCATACGATCACGAGAGCGTCTCTTTTATTGTTGCCTCGGATGAGACGACGGAGCACATGAACAATGTAGTGAAAAACCTTCATGTCGCCGGAACGGTTGCATTGGAGACTAAAACCGTGGGGAAGATTCAGGGGATACAGTTTGTCGGGGAGATGGAACGATGTCCCGAAGTATTAAAAACTCTCTATTTTGAAGCATTTCCGTATGCACGGATTATGAACCCGGTATTATGGATGATACGTCTGGATGAGGTTAAAATGACCGATAATACGTTGGGATTCGGAAAAAAGATTACTTGGAAACGGGAGCTTTAGGAGAAAACAGACTACAGGGTTTTCCACTGGAACTGAGGACGACTTGGGAAGGGATGAACTTCGCTTTGAATCCATACGCTTTGCATCCGTGTGGCTGGTGCGCTTCCCATGTGACAAAATAATAGATACATTGATGACAGTTAATTTTTTGCATGGATGGAATATTACCGTATAATTTCGATAAATAAAATTCTGCCCGTTAGGGCAAGCTTTAGTGCCATAGCGGCAAGCGTAGCCAAAGGGATAAATTCCTTTGGTGTTCAAAACAATCAAAAGGACGAAGATGAATAAATTGCTCTGTATGCTCGAATTGCAACAAACATTGAACGATGCCACAAACGGAAAAGGGTGGGAAAAAGGGATGACCAAAGAGGGGAAACCGATCAATTGGCGTCGCTGTATCTATATGGAATCGGCAGAGATGATTGATTCATTCGGATGGAAACACTGGAAAAGTATCGCACAGCCGACCGATTATGCCAATCTTCAAATCGAGATAGTCGATGTATGGCATTTTGTGATGAGTCTTGTGCTGGAATTTACCCATAAGAGCGGCGCTGAAAGTATCCAGGAGTTGGCGATGCGGATATCCCAAACACCGGAATTCCAAAAATTGAATCAAGACGAAGCCCTTTCATTCGGGACGGATGCACTGTTGATGACGAAAATCGAAAACGTGATGCGTCTTGCGCTGATCCCTATATCTGCCGAAATGGTCGGAGCATTGATCGAAGAGTTTTTTGAATTGGCACACATGGGAGCGCTTAATCTGACCCAGCTGTACCGTTTGTATGTCGGAAAAAATATCCTAAACCAATTCCGTCAGGATCACGGCTACAAAGAGGGGACGTACCTCAAAATGTGGAACGGGCAAGAAGATAACGCAGTGATGAAGATGGCATGGGAAAACAATCCCGAAATGTCGCCTGAAGAACTGTATACTGCGTTGAAAGCTGCTTATCCGGCGTAAATTTCAGGGAATTCGCTTTTCCACCGCTTATGACACCAGAACCAGAATTTTGGTTCTAAGCGGATCACTTTTTCTAATGCATTTGCCTGCTCTTGCGTCGCTTTTAGAATTCCTTGCGCATCATCGCTTTCAACTTCGATCGGGTTTTCAAATCGGATCGTAAAATTTTCTCCATCGTCTGAAAAGATATAAAGACCTACAATCGGAGCGTTGTATTTGTACGATAAAATGGCCGGTGTTGAGGAGTGGAAGGTCGAATGACCGAAGAAGTCAACGGCGACACCATGACGCGGATTGCTCGACTGATCGATCATCAATGAGACCGAATTGCCATTTTTAAGTGCACGGGCGAGATGTTTGAGGGCTCCGCTTTTTTCGGCGAGGTCCATTCCGTGCGGAGTACGTGATTCGAGGAGATAGGGATCAAATTCTATTCGTTTAAACGCTTTGTAAATCGATGTCGTAGGGGTAATCAGTGCGGAAAGGGCGGTTGCCCCCATCTCCCAATTTCCGAAATGGGCAGAGACAAAAATAATACTTTTCCCTTGGGCTAAAAGCGCATCCACGTGTTCTCGGTTTTCAAAGCTCACCCGCTTGGTAAAATCTTCCGTTGTATAGTGCCTATTCTCCATGACTTGCAGAAGATTAAGTCCCAGGTTACGGTAGCAAGAGTACTCTATCGCATCGATTTCTTCTTCAGCGAGTGTATCGCCAAAAGCAAAACGGAGATTTTGACGGATGACACGGTTGCGTGAGGGTGCAAAAAATCGGGCAAGCCGTGCGAGAGAAGTAAACAACGCACGGCGCCAGCTGTGCGGCAAGCGCATCAAAACCGAATCCAGAAGTAAAAATAGACGAAATAAAATCATGCTAAAAGTTCCTTGGCTTTTTGGGTAACGATATCGGGATCGATCTCTTGTATGGAAAAATCATTTCGATCAATCTTCATAATATTAACAGAAGAGGGAGATTTTATCCCGATATTTTTGGGTGTCGGAAAAATCATACGCTCATTGGTCGGACCGAAAAGGGTGATCGAGGGAGTATTCATGGCCCATGCCATATGGGTCGGTCCGGTATCATTGCCGATGGTGAGATCGCAATGGGCGATAAAAGTAACTAACTCTTTTAAAGACATTTTCGGAGCAATAAGTGCATTTTGAGAGTGTTCGGCAATCCATTGGGCATCTTTGTATTCCGTTTCGCTTCCCCAGATCAAATAACAAGGGTAGGGGAGATTCGAACAAACCACCGCAAAATGCTCTTTCGGATAGCATTTACTTGGCCATGAAGCACCGATCACACAGGCGATAGCCTTTCCCTCATGAGGCAGGGATGCAGGTCTGGCCCCTTTCTCAAACACATCTTCTTTAATGAGGATGTCGTTTTCATCATAGGGGATGTTCAACGCCTCGGTAATGACCAAAACGTTGCGTTTAACCACTCCCATCTCATACGCGATAGCAGACGAAGTATCGTAAAAGCGGGCTGCGATTCCTTCTCTTGCACTGTTACGGTCAAATCCGTGTACGTTTCCGTGCAGAAAATAGGTGACAAATGCCGATTTTAGCAGTCCCTGAGCGTCAATAATGTGATCGTAGAAAGGACGGCTTTTAAGAGAGTGGATTGTCTCTTTTAAGAGAGAGAAACTCTTCGTTTTTTTGATCCGTTTAATCGGTACACTGATCACTTCATTGAGGAGAGGATGATCTTTTAAAATAGGGGCAAAGGCCTCTTCGACAAACCAGTCAACGGTTGCATTCGGGTAATGTTTTCGGATGATTTGCAAAACGACGGCAGTATTGACAATGTCGCCCAGTGCGCTAAGACGAACAATTGCAATTCGGATATTAGACGTTTTCATAAGCGTAACTATAGCGCAACTAAGCTACAATAAACTCTAATTTTAATGCTAGATGGAACAAAGTCCCATCTAACTGCGCTGGCCGCTATGGCACTGAAGCTTGCCTCATTCGAGGCAGAATTTTAGACGACAAGAAGGGGAAAAAGATGGTTGTTCAAGATATTCAACAATATTCGGAAATCCGCCCAAAAGCGCGTGCCTATTTTTGTTACCTGTTTCATAAAAATCTACCAAATCATCTCCCTTCCGTCTCCGTTGAATCGATTACGGCTCGTCTTCTCAAAATCCGCGGTGATCTTCAAGGACTTGATGCTACGTATCTTTTGGATGCAAAAGGAAATCAAGTCGGGCCGACTTATCTGAAAAACGGGAAAAGAGAAGAAGATATAGGGGCAAGCCGTTCTACACGGGCTTACTATTATCGGGCTATGAATGAGCATCGATGTACCATTACCGATCCGTATCCTTCTTTATTGAATGATGAACTTACGGTAACGGCATCACAGCCGATTTTTGACGAGCACGGGGAGATCGTGTACGTTGCCTGTATCGATATGCCTTTGGCCGAGGTTTTACGGATTGCTCATCCTCTTGCTTCAGAATCGCTTGCAGGGAAATTTTTTCGAACGGCTTATGCAATTTTTACCCTGGCGTTGGCATTTGTATCCTTGCTGCTTTTTGTGAAAGGGATCGAAGGATTTTTGGCATACGGTTTTGGACATTATGCGAGTATTGAAATCAAAGACATCTTTGAAGCCACCATTCTATTGACTTTGTCGTTAGCGATATTCGATTTAGTCAAAACCCTTTTTGAAGAGGAAGTATTAGGCCGTCCGAAGCATGATCCCTCATCCGATATGCATAAAACGATGGTTCGATTTTTAGGATCGATTATTATCGCACTCTCTATCGAGGCATTGATGCTTGTCTTTAAATTTGCGATGACGGAACCTGCTATGTTGATCAATGCCATTTATATCATCGGAGCAGTCGCACTCTTGCTGGTAGGACTGGCTATTTATATACATTTTACCCATACGAAGGAAATCTCTTGATAGGAATAGTCGATTATAACATGGGCAATCTCGCCAGTGTCAAAAATGCTTTTGATTTGCTGGGAGAGAAAGTGATCGTAGAGTCGGATCCCGATAAACTGCGTACCTACGACCGTATAATCTTGCCGGGTGTCGGAGCGTTCGGGGATGCGATGGAACATTTAAACGCACGGGGAATGGATGCTGCAGTACGTGAATATGCCGCCAGCGGAAAATATTTGCTGGGTATTTGTTTGGGAATGCAGCTTTTGTTTGATTCGAGTGAAGAGTTCGGAATTAGCGAAGGGCTGGGATTAATAAAAGGTCGAGTGGTCGCATTCGACACCAGCCGCTTTTCAACACCGCTTAAAGTCCCGCATATGGGATGGAACCGTATGTTTACCAAAAATCACCCGTTGTTTGAGGGATTGGATGAAGCACACTACCTTTATTTTGTCCACTCGTATCATGCATTGTGTGCCTCGGATGATGATAGTATCGGAGAGAGTGTCTACGGATACCGTTTTACGAGTGCCATCGCCCATGAAAACGTGATGGGGATTCAGCCCCATCCTGAGAAAAGCCATCAAAACGGTCTTAGTATTCTCAAAAATTTTATTAATCTCTAAAAGGACATTTATTTATGACTATTTTTCCGGCAATCGATCTTAAAGACGGCAAAGCGGTACGTCTGACCAAAGGGCTAATGGATAGCGCCAAAGTGTACTCCGATACTCCGTGGGAACTGGTTAAAACCTTTGAAGAGATGGGTGCATCATGGGTCCATCTTGTCGATTTGAACGGTGCGTTTGCCGGAGAGCCTAAAAATTTGGAACAAATCCGTGCTATTCGTGAAAATTGCAATGTCAAACTCCAGCTGGGAGGAGGGATTCGGGATGAAGCAACCATTCAGCGTTATCTTGACCTTGGAATTGACCGATTGATATTGGGATCAATCGCACTCCGTGATCCGGAGTTTGTTAAAGCAATGGCGGCAAAATATCCGATAGTCGTAGGAATTGATGCGATTGACGGGTATGTTGCCGTTGAGGGATGGGGTGAAGTGAGTACGATGAAGGCGACGGATTTAGCCCGTGCGTTTGCCGATGCGGGTGTAGAAGCGATTATTTGCACCGATGTGGGACGCGACGGTACACTTTCCGGGGTAAATGTCGATTTTACCCTTGAAATTTCCAGAGCATCCTCAATTCCGACGATTGCGAGCGGCGGTGTGAAAGATGAAGGCGATATTGAAGCATTGCTTAAAAGCGGCGAAGTATCCGGTGTTATCGTCGGGAAAGCGTTTTATGAGGGGCGAATTGATCTCAAAAAGTTTTTTTAATCTTTCCGCAAAGTTGGTTAGGTTATCATTGGGCATTTATTCTATACAGAAATTGAGAATCAACTAAAGGACGTACTTTGAAATTATTGGTTGTAGATGATAGTTCGACAATGCGCCGTATTATCAAAAATACACTCTCCCGTCTTGGATATGAAGATGTTTTGGAAGGTGAAGACGGGCTTCAGGGATGGACGGTTCTAAATGAGAATCCGGATATCGGAATGTTGATTACCGACTGGAACATGCCGGAAATGAACGGTTTGGAATTGGTCAAAAAAGTACGTGCTGATGCCCGTTTCAGCGATCTTCCGATTATTATGGTAACGACTGAGGGGGGAAAAGCGGAAGTTATTACGGCCCTTAAAGCGGGGGTTAATAACTATATCGTTAAACCTTTTACACCTCAGGTCTTAAAAGAAAAACTAGCCGCTGTCCTTGGTACTGAGGGTTAATGCAAGATTATTATTATATGTTGGTGGTCAAACCATCATCGCATTTAGAGTTATTTAGCGATTTTTTGGTCGATATTCTCCCTGTCGGGTTTGAAGAGATTGATGACGGATTTATCATCCGAAGTGAAGAAGACCTCGAAACGGTTTCATGGGGAATTGAGCAATTTGCCGAAGCATTGCAACGGGCATTAGGAGCAGTGGTTGATGTTGAACTCACCCTTACCAAAGAAAAGAATGACGACTGGATTGCACAGTATCAGCAAGGTGTCACTCCGGTACAAATCGATCCTTTTTATATCCATCCTACCTGGGAAGCTCCGAAAGAAGGGATGCTGAACATCGCTATCGATCCTGCTTTGGCTTTTGGGACGGGGCATCATCCTACTACGGCTTCTTGTCTCCGTGCCGTTGCCAAATACGTTAAAGCAGGCAATGAAGTCATGGATGTCGGATGCGGCAGCGGAATCTTGGCCATTGCGGCGATTAAACAAGGGGCTGTTGTCGATGCCTGTGATACGGACCCCCTTTCGGTCGAAAATGCGATTGTCAATGCGGAACAAAATCATATTTCATATCGCCGATTGTGGGAAGGCCCTGTTCAGGAGAGCACAGAGTTCTACGATGTTATCATCGCCAATATTGTTGCCGATGTTTTAGTGTTCATCGCGAGCGATCTTAAAAAACGGTTACGTGACGGTGGCATTTTAATCCTCTCAGGGATTATGGACAAATATGAAGATAAAGTTTTGCGCGCATATAAAACGTTTGAACTTACCGAGCGTTTTGTTGAAAATGAATGGGTAACCTTAGTGGTAACCAAAAAAGGAAATGAATAATATGAGTCAACCTGAGTCCAATCCGACCCCGGACAAAAACGGTAATTTTTTTAATAAAAACCCCCTAATCACTTTTGCGATTTTTTCAATCGTCGTTATCATTCTGTTTAAAGCGGTAATCGGTGATGAAAATGAACTGGCCGGAAAAATAAACGGTCAAAATGTAACCCGCACCCAAGAGATCAGCTATGCCGATCTGAAAAAATTGATTCAGAACAAAGAGGTTGAAAAAGTCTCTATCGGGCAAACCTATATTCGGGCAATCGGGAATACAACGAACGGAAAAGTAGCTTATACGACCCGTATTGTGGGACCGGACGCGACACTTATCCCTTTGTTGGATGAGAAAAAAATCAATTATACGGGATTTAGCGAAAGCAACTGGTTTACCGAGATGTTCGGATGGCTTTTCCCGTTCTTGATTATTATCGCAATTTGGATGTTTTTTGCAGGTAGAATGCAAAAAAGTATGGGAGGAGGTATTTTGGGGATGGGCAGTTCAAAAAAACTGGTCAATTCCGAAAAGCCGAAAACAAAATTTGATGATGTCGCGGGTGTTCAGGAAGCGAAAGAAGAGGTTTTGGAGATCGTAGATTTCCTGAAATTCCCGGATCGCTACGTTGAACTGGGTGCCAAAATCCCAAAAGGGGTATTGCTTGTCGGTAGTCCCGGAACCGGTAAAACACTTCTTGCCAAAGCGGTAGCGGGAGAGGCGGAAGTTCCGTTCTTCTCGGTTTCCGGTTCGAGTTTTATCGAGATGTTTGTCGGTGTCGGTGCCGCACGTGTCCGTGATCTGTTTGAACAGGCAAAAAAAGATGCTCCGTCCATTATCTTTATCGATGAGATCGATGCGATCGGTAAAAGCCGTGCCGCAGGCGGTGTCATGGGCGGTAATGACGAACGTGAACAAACCCTTAATCAGCTCCTTGCAGAGATGGACGGTTTCGGTACCGATACTCCGATCATTATTTTGGCAGCGACCAATCGACCTGAAATTTTGGATCCGGCATTGCTCCGTCCCGGACGTTTTGACCGACAAGTTTTGGTGGACAAACCGGATTTCCAAGGGCGTATCGATATTCTAAACGTTCATATCAAAGGGGTTAAGCGGGATAATGATACGGATGTGGAAGAGATTGCACGTCTCACAGCCGGACTCGCCGGTGCGGATCTTGCTAACATTATCAATGAAGCGGCACTTTTAGCGGGGCGTAAAAGCCAAAAAACGGTTAAACAAACCGATTTGCGCGAAGCGGTAGAACGTGCGATTGCCGGGCTCTCTAAAAAGAGCCGACGTATCGATGAAAAAGAGAAGCGGATTGTCGCGTATCATGAGAGCGGACATGCACTGATAGCAGAGACGACCAAAGGGGCTAAAAAAGTTTCTAAAGTCTCTATCGTTCCACGCGGTTTGGCAGCACTTGGATATACCCTTAACACTCCCGAAGAGAATAAATATCTGATGCAGCGTCATGAACTGTGGGCAGAAGTAGACGTGTTATTGGGTGGTCGTGCGGCAGAAGAGGTCTTTATCGGTGAAATCTCTACCGGAGCGGCTAACGATTTGGAACGTTCTACCGACATTATTAAATCGATGGTACAAATGTACGGTATGAGCGATGTAGCCGGTCTTATGGTCCTTGAAAAACAGCGTAACTCCTTTTTGGGCGGCGGTATGAGTCAGGGACGTGAATACAGCGATAAAATGGCTGAAGACATGGATACCTTTATTAAAGAGTCCCTCCAAGCACGCTATGTGGATGTCAAAGGGCGTTTAGAAGAGTATCGTGAAGCGATTGAAAAAATTGTGGGACTTCTCTACGAGAAAGAGAATATTTCCGGAGATCAGGTACGAGAAATCATTGAGACATTTGAAAATGAAAATAATATCGAAACAAAACTCGAACCGCGTAAAGAGACACCTTCGAGTAGAACAATAATTATCGACGAATAAAAGGAGAACCAGATGAGCGTTCAACATGATACCTTTATCCTTTCAAAACGGGGATGGCTACTATCCGGTGTAATCGGAGCGCTCTTTTTGTTTTTTATGATGACAGGTTTGCATCTTTTTGAATTTGTCACGGGTGCATTGCTGTTGGCCGTGTTGGTTATTTTCCGGAACCCGGAACGCAATACGTCGGCAACAGAACCCGATGGAATTATCAGCAGTGTTGACGGTGTCGTCCTTTCGGTTGAAGAGACGCTGATAGACAGCCAAAAAATGATCAAAGTGACAATCATGAATTCGCTCTGGGATGTCTCGATGCTTCGTGCCCCGTTTGACGGAGTTGTTGAAGGGTTTAAAATCCGTCACGGCGCTTCATTGCCGCTTTATAATCCTTTATCGGATACGCTTAATGAAAAAGCGGTTATCTCATTCCGATCTCACAAAGGTGATGAAATTTTTATCGAACATCTGAGTGAGCAAAGTTGCTTTCCGATCGGGATTGAATTGGAAAAAAGCCAAAAGCTCAAAGAGGGGAGCCGTTATGGCTTTTTAGCCAAAGGACGCAGTATTTTGTACCTCCCTGAAACAGCTCGTGTATCGGTAAATGCCGGTATCACTGTCCGTGCAGGTGAAAGTGTTATCGGATATCTGAACGCAGCATAAGCGCATACATTCGCGCTTCTTCGCTCTATTCGCCTGAAAGGAAGTTTCTATGCGCCAATCTCCTCCTCCTATTGCGTATATCCTCCCCAATATGTTTACCGCTGCTTCCATTTTTACCGGTTTTTATGCGATTGCTTTAGCTCTGACGCATGAATTCAGCTCTGCGGCATGGTTTATATTTTTAGCATTGATATTTGACGGTTTGGACGGACGTGTTGCACGCATGACAAATACGGCAAGCCATTTCGGTGTTGAGTTCGATTCGTTGGCGGATATTGTAGCCTTCGGCGTTGCCCCGGCATTTATTTTGTATTTATATGTTGGGGATATGTACGGACGACTTGGAATCGTTGTTAGTGCTCTTTTTATTATCTTCGGTGCAGTCCGTCTTGCCCGTTTTAATGTGACTACATCCCGGATAGAACCGAGTGTATTTATCGGACTTCCAATCCCCACAGCAGCTATTATGATCTCGATCGCTATCTTACTTTTGGAACATTATCCTTATTATCATCACTATAAGGTTTTTATCCTCCCTTTTGCCGTCGTACTGTCGGTTTTAATGGTCAGTAACATCCGCTATCCGAGCTTCAAAAAGATCAATTTTAATACATTTCATTTTATGCGTTTTTTAATCAGTTTGATCGTTATCGCGTTGGGGGTATTTATTTATCCGATTGAAGGGATGGCTATCTTGGCGGTAGGATACCTGCTTTACGGGCCGTTACGCGCCGCATTTTATCTCCTACGCCGCTTAATCGGTCACAGAGGGTGATATTTTTTCGGTTCATTGACGAGCTTGTTCGTATCGATTCCAAAATCGAAATAGCGTGAAACAAAGCCCGTGTTCCCCATTTTGGCAAATTGGGAAACGGCACCCGGATTGTTGCGGATTTGCAAATAGAGTAATCCAAGAGCATACCGGCTTTCCGGAAAACTCGGATTTTTGAGTTTTGAGAGTTCTAAGAGGGCAATAGCATTTTCATAGTGTTCTGCACCGATTGAAGCACAGGCTCCCATAAACAATGTATGCTCATCGCGTATTTTATTCTCGTCTATCAACTGATTGTAAAGCGTATAGGATTTTTCGAAATCTTGATTATAAAAATACGATTGGGCGAGTGCCCCCAAAATATCCACGGTATGATCTGTTGTGGTTTGAAGCCGATTCTCTAACCGTTGGATAAATGGGGTCAGTTGTCCCGTCATCATTACAATTAAGATTGCACGGTCACGGGTGATCTGCGGTCCGAAGTCCAGATCATCATAGTGAAATGTTTGCTTTTTGAGATAATTGATGGCGGAGGAAGCGTACGCTTTGGTTTTTTGATCTTCGAAGTGGGTGTCAATATAGATCATATGGGGAAAAATATCGTTTGGTTGGAGTTTGACGAGTCTTTCGGAACTTGCGCGTACCATATCGTATTTTCCTAATTCGGATGCGATAATGAGTTTAAGAGCAATATAAAGGGACCGTTCTTTATAGGTATTTTCCAGCCATTTTCCGGCACTCGGGAAATTATTTTGCGCGATATCATTCAAAGTGCGATAGAGCTGAAACTCTTCCGTAGCAGGCTCTTGGGAGAGATTGTCTTGCAAAATTGAGATCAGTTTTGGATTGGTTTTACCGATGATATCAGAACTCATAATGGCAAAAATTCCTGCCATATAATTATGGGCATCGAGGTGGTAAGCACGTAAAAAATGGTCATATGCATCGGTGAAATCACCCAATTGAGCATAGGTAAGTCCTAAATTATAATGCAATATTGAGTGCTGAGGATTGGTTTTGAGAAGCTCCAACAGTTGTTGGTTTGCATCCCTCAAACGAAATTTAAGCGCTTTTTGGACAGCCAAAGCGATTCCGTAATCAACGCTGGAAGCACGAGTACTTTTTTGGAGATACTCTTTAGCACTTTGGATATCGTCGATATAGATATTGGCATTTCCTTTGCGGATATAGTTGATCGTTTGATCTGGATTGTAAATTTTGTACGGTGCAAAATAAAAGACCGTTTGAAAGGTTTTTAGATGGCTATTGCTTTTTTTATCCCGGTAGAGGTGTTGAATGGCATCCGGGTTAAAAAGTGAAGGTTTAAGAAACACCCGAACCGGATAGGGAGTATAGACTTGATCCGGATACGCATCCGTAGTTTGTTTGATCAGATTTGCGGCATCTTCCTGCGCACCGGATTTAAGGTTGATAAACGCTAAAGCGAGTTGTTCCTGTATCGGTTGTTTGTTTTGGATAATGGCATCATTAAGATATTTCTTCGCTAAATCCAACTTACCGATGTTGGCATACATTAAGCCAAGAGAGAACGAATCTTCTTCTTGGAATGGGTTTTCCAATGTAGCGATTGCATCGTTGTAGCTTCCGAACATCGCATTGATCTTTGCCCGGAGTTTATTTTGTGTTTCCTGATACTCTGTGGTCGTCGGGTGTTTGAGGGCACTGAGCGCTTCGAGATAACGCCCTTTGTAATAGTTGATAAGGGTGTAATAATACGAATACATGGGAGCGTCACTCTCTTGAGGGAGAAAGCTCTGCGCTTGTTCGATATAGGTGTTAAAATCGTTTTCACGTCCGAGATACAAACAGCAAACTGCGGCATTGATAGCACTGACACACTGGTTTTCATTGTTGGCGATAGAACGTTTAAAGTTTTCCAATGCCCCTTCGTATTCACCCTCTTTGAGCTGAACGACACCTAGATTGTATTGCGATATCGCTTCGGAATAGAGGGCGATCTTTTCATAGAGTTTCAGTGCCTCGGTCGGATTGCCGTTCGCATAGAGATAGTTGGCACGTTGAATCATATTTTCGAG
Source organism: Sulfuricurvum sp. (assembly GCF_028681615.1). NCBI lineage: Bacteria > Pseudomonadati > Campylobacterota > Epsilonproteobacteria > Campylobacterales > Sulfurimonadaceae > Sulfuricurvum > Sulfuricurvum sp. Next base: position 147,332 of record NZ_JAQUHV010000004.1, on the reverse strand, counting down.
TTCACTCGGCTCTATTATCGCTTCTTTCGGTTTTTGAGGGCGTTCGACGGTTATAGGTTCTTCAGGGTGTTTTTCTTTTGACTTGCCATGCAGGAAGAAAAAGAGCCATGTTCCTCCGCCTGCGAATAAAATCAGAGCGAAAACAGAGGCTATAATAATAATCAGCCGTTTATTTTTTAGAATACTTGGCTTTTCGCTAGAAGGTTCAGAAGTGTCATCTGCCGTTTTTTCGACACCGGCAGCATCCGATTCTTCAATGATGATTATCTCTTCTTGCTCTTCAGCCATGGGCTCTCTTTAACCTTTTAGAGGTATTTTTGCAATACGGCAGGAATGACGATGCTACCGTCTTCTTGCTGGAAATTTTCCATAATAGCTATCATCGTCCGACCGACCGCTAAACTTGAACCGTTTAGGGTATGGGCGAGGATATTTTTACCCTCTTCTTTGTAACGGATTTTTGCACGGCGGGCTTGGAAGTCTCTTGTATTGGATACAGAGCTGATTTCACGATAGGTATTTTGTCCCGGCAACCATACTTCGAGATCGACCGTGCGCGCTGCACCGAATCCTAAATCACCCGTGCAGAGAGTGACAAGACGGTGAGGAAGGCCGAGTGCCGCCAGGAGATCGGATGCACATGCAACCATCTCGTCAAATACCGCGTCGCTTTGGTCGGCACGGGTGATGGAGACGAGTTCGACTTTGTGAAACTGATGCTGACGGATCATACCGCGCACATCACGTCCGCCGCTTCCCGCCTCTTTACGGAAACATGAGGTGTATCCGGTCATTTTGATCGGAAGATCGGCACCGTTTAGAATCTCATCTTGGAAGAGGTTCGTGAGGGGAACTTCGGCAGTAGGGATCAAATAGAGTTCTTCTTCTTCGACTTTGAACAGATCTTCTTCAAACTTCGGAAGCTGTCCCGTCCCCTCTAAGGCACGACGGTTTACGAGCATCGGAACGCTGTACTCTTCAAAACCGCGCTCACGGTTAAAATCGAGCATAAAATTGATGAGGGCCCGTTCCAATCGAGCACCCATCCCGCCGACAACGCTGAAACGGCTTTTCGCGAGTTTGACACCCCGCTCAAAATCGATCCAGTTGTTTTGCTCGGCAAGTTCCCAGTGTTCTTTCGGAGTAAAGGTAAATGTCGGAGGAGTGAGGACTTTGCGGATTTCGATATTGTCGTTTTCATCTTCGCCGTCGGGTACATCGGCATCGGGGATGTTTGGGACACGCATAATGATCGCATCGAGAGCCTCTTCAGCGGCACGTTGAGTGTCGAGGAGATCATTTAGAGTTGCTTTGTTGGTATCGACTTCGATTTTCAGCTCGTCGGTACTTTTCCCCTCTTTTTTGTATTGCCCGAACAGGCGGCTGAGTTCGTTTTGTTTGGCTTGTAATGTCTCGTAAGCGAGTTTGGCGGTTTTAAGGGTTTCGTTGGCGATTTTAAGTTCGTTGATTACGGATGCGTCCACTTTTTTACGCATAAGAGCAGCGGCGGTTTCGTCAAAATTTTTCTGGAGAAGTTTTACATCGATCATAAAGGGTCATTCCTGCAATTAAATAGTGATCGATTATAGCCAAAAGAGGCTGAAATTAGCTCAAAATCGCCTTGGCTAACTCAAACTGATTGGCAGTCATGATGTGGATTTTCGGATGGAGCGCTTTGAGTTCTTCGAAAAGGTTTTTACTGAGTTCAAATCCGACACGGTACTCTTCTTCCGGACCGATCAGCGATGCGGCTTCGAGTGCTTCTACCCATGTGGTTGGTACAAAAATTCCCGGAACGTTTTCATCCAAAAAGCGGGCAGTACGGAGTTTTGTAATCGGGAAATAGCCTAAAACAAGTACGCAATTGCCATTGTTTTCGCTGTTAGCATTTTCCATCATCTCTAACAGTTTTTTTGCATTTTCGAGATCATATACGGGTTGGGAGATGATTGCAATAGCTCCATGGGCTACTTTTTTCGACATCTTTTTTTGCAATGTTGCGGCACTTTTGGAATAGGCATCGATAACGGCGAAGGGGAAAATCTCTTGGACGGGGGCTATGAGCTTTTGTTCTGCTAAATCGGTTCCGTTGTTTAGTGTAGCAATGATATCGAGGAGGAATTTACTGTTCCCCTCAAATACCCCTTTGGCATGTGGCTGATCGGAATAATGGGCGCTATCACCCGTGAGGGCGAGGATGGCACGGACACCCGATTCGTTCGCTCCGAGAAGGTCGGACTGGAGTGCAATACGGTTACGGTCGCGCATGCTCATCGTCGCTAACGTCGGGAGCCCAAAACGATCTTGAAGTTTCATTGCGGCAAAGAGGGCGTTGTATTTGAGTTTGGCGAGCGGATTGTCTGTCGTACTGAATCCGTCTACCAGTTTGTCCAGACCTAAAGCGGCGATTTTCTCAATAGTAGGGGTAAACTGTGCCGAGCGCGACGGCGTGGTCTCAAGGGTAATATAGGTTCCGTGACGGAGTTTATGGATAAATGATTCGAACAAAAGCTACCCTTGGATATAATTGCGTCATTATAACAAACAGGATAGGCTCTTTTGATTAAATTAGCAGTATTTGATTTTGATTCAACCCTTATGGATGGGGAGACGATCGATTTTTTTGCCCAAGCACTCGGAATCGGTGAGCAAGTGAGTGCAATCACCGAGCGGGCGATGAATGGGGAACTCGACTTTTTTGAGAGTTTGCAACAACGTGTCGGGCTCTTAAAAGGGCTGAAATTTGCACAGGTGGAAGAGATTTGTCAAAACCTCCCTTATATGCCGGGAGCAGTCGAAACGATTGCTGCGCTCAAAGAGCGTGGGATTAAAGTCGTTTGTTTCAGCGGAGGGTTTCGTACTGCAACGTCGTATGCAAAAAATATCCTCGGATACGATGCCGATTTCTCCAATGTTTTGCACGCTAAAGAGGGGAAATTAACCGGACTTGTAGGCGGGGATATGATGTTTGATTTTTCCAAAGGGGATATGCTGCAACGTCTTCAAGGGCTCTTCGGCGTTAGCGAAGCAGAGACGATGGTGGTCGGCGACGGTGCGAATGACCGCTCCATGTTTGCCCATGCAGGAACCAGAGTGGCTTTTTGCGCCAAAGAGATTCTCAAAAAAGAGGCAAATATTATCGTTGATACCAAAGACCTCACACAAATTATTACAAAGGTGTTTTAATGCTCGAAAATTCTTTATGGTTGCGTTACAACCCTACAAAAACAATCCGCGAAGTCTTGGCCCGTATTTATGAATGCAGCGCTGTTGAAATCGGTGATGACGAACGAGAACTGTACGCGTCGCTCAAACGTCATTTGACGAAAAAAGAATTCCGTATGATCATGATGAACGAAGCGGGACTTTCACCTGAAGAAATCGGGGCTGAAGTAGGGCTGCACGGTGATGAACTGGCCAAAGCACAGTACAAAGCGTACCGCAAAGTTCGCCAGGATAAAATCCGTTTGGAAGTTCGAGCGAGTAAAACAAAAGAAGAAGTTCCTTCAGAGGATGACGAAGCATAAATGTGTTTTTTTGATACATTTTTGATAAAATTGTGCTGTTATTAAATATTTTTTTGTTTATTAAACATCTGTTTATTGTTTCTGAGTTATCATTAACTTGATCAAGGCATCTTCACCTTTTTTTCGGAAATGTTGGAGGTGCCTTACACTAACTTCAAGGAGAACGATATGACAAAGTCTATTTCATTCCTTCTTGCGGCAGTAATTGCTGCAGGAATGATGAGTACAACTGCATCAGCTGATGACAAAAAAGGTCAAAAAGCCTATTTGAAAACTTGTAAAAATTGCCATGGCAATGGTACAAAAGGTGCAGCAATGCATACACAAGATGAATGGGATGACCTATTTGCTAACGGTGGTGCAGCTATTATCAAAAAACATGCCGGAACAAAAGCAGAGCCATTCTTTAATGGTGATACATTTAAAGCAAATTCACAAGATCTTCGTGACTTCTTGTTTATGTACGGTTCAGATTCTGGGAACGTTCCTTCTTGCGGCTGATGCCATTTCCCCTTTTTGGGGAATGACTTAAAAATCTTCAATCGTTTTAAATTCTATTACCCCATACGCCGGTTCTTCATACGGATGTACTTCTTTTAATCTTTTTAGCACCGCTTTAAGTATTTCAGGTTTGCAGATCATCTCTATTTTTATCTCTTCAACTTTTTCGAGCGTACTTAACGATCCTAAAAAAGGGTTTGACCCTTCAAGCGGTCTAAACTGCCCGACTCCGCTACTTTCCCAGCTGCATTGATCATAGTTTTCATAACGGCCTGCACCGGCATCAAATAGGGCATTTTTTACCTTTTCAGAAGCGATGATCGGAACATAGACGAAGAGTTGATAGAGCATTTGATCTCCTCTATTAGAATTTCATTAAACATGACACTCAATTATATCTTTAATCCTTCCATGCACCCTTTAAGCTACAATCGTAAGATGCAATAGACAAGGGTAAAAATATGAAAATAGTCATTTGCGGGATGAGCGGATTTGTGGGAAATGCAATGGAGCATTTTTTCACGGAGCGAGGCGATACGGTAGCTGCAGTCAGTGTACGATCTTCGACATCGGTTGAAACGTTAGTTCAAAAAATCGAAGATGCAGATGTTATTATAAATCTTGCGGGTGCCAATATTCTGGGGCGTTGGAGCAGTAGCTACAAAAATACGTTGCGTCAGAGCCGTTTGGAAACAACCTCTAAATTAGTGGAAGCGATAAAACAGTGTAATAACCCTCCTCATACATGGCTCAATGCATCTGCTGTCGGAATCTACGATGCCTATCATCAGCATGATGAATCTTCCCAAAATATGGGGGATGATTTTTTGGCTTCTTTAGTCCGGGATTGGGAATATGCCGCTATGAAAGCCGGCTCTGACTTGACGCGGGTATGTGTCATGCGTTTTGGGGTGGTATACGGAAGGGGCGGAGCGATGGCTAAAATGCTTCCTCCGTTTAAAATGGGACTGGGTGGGAAAATGGGGGATGGATTTCAGATGATTTCCTGGATTCATTTGGATGATCTGGTACGGGCAGCGGCCTTTTTGATCGAACACAACGAGATTCGAGGCATTGTCAATTTTACATCTCCCGAACCGATCAATAATTTGGAACAGACGAAAGCAATGGGAAGAATTTTACATCGTCCCACTTTTTTTGATCTTCCCTCTTGGGCGGTCAAACTCGCTTTCGGCGAAGGCTCAATCGTGATGCTCGACTCCAAAGAGGTTTACCCGAGGGTACTCCAAGAAGCAGGATTTGAATTTCGTTACCCTACATTTGACAGTGCGATGGAAGAAATTGTTCACGTCCCAGAATGAGGAGCTCTTCATCGAGATGATAAGGGTGCAGTGCGACCTCATCAATCGTTTTAAAATTGAAATGGCTTTTGTTGTAGCAGATGACCGAATGGGTTTTACCTGCCAATAATGCATCGATGGCATACGTAACAAATTTGTAGGCCATTAAGCGATCGTAAACACTTGGATTCCCGCCTCTTTGCGTATGACCCAAAACATTAACACGTGATTCAAACCCTAACTCTTTTTCAAACCATTGAGCAATCTCTTCACTGTTTTGCAGTGCTTCAGAGACGATGGTGATAAAATAATCACGACCTTTTGCTATTTGAGACTGGAAACACCCTTTATAATCGTCGATATTGACCGGAACTTCAGGGATCAGGCATAACTCCGCACCTGAGGTAATAGCGGAAACAAGTGCCAAATAACCGCAGTTTCGCCCCATCGTCTCAATAATAAAGGCCCGACGGAACGAGGATGCCGTATCCCGGATATCATCAATCGAATTTTTGATAACGTTCAGTGCCGTATCTACCCCAAGACAATAATCGGTACCGTTGATATCGTTGTCGATAGTAGAGGGGATCCCGCAGAACGAGATACCGTGTTCAGCATAAAAGCGTTCCATCCCCCGAAAACTTCCGTCTCCCCCTAATACGATCAGCATGGTAATCCTGAGGCGTTTGAGGTTATTCGCCGCGATGGTTCGGTATGCCGGATCTTTGAACCGGATAGACCGAGCAGAACCGATCTTAGTTCCTCCGCGCGTGATGATTCCTGCCACATCGGTATAGCTAGCAGGGATAATCTTATTGTCGATCAACCCTTCAAACCCTCTGTGAATAAAATAGGGTTCCATCCCTTTGGCATAGGCATATTCGACAAACCGTTTGAGGGCCGGATTCATTCCCGATACATCTCCGCCGGAGCAGAGTATCGCTATTTTTGGTTTCATCTTTTTTCCTGTATAAGATTTCTCATCCATTCCATCACTTCCGTAGAAAGCTGCCGGGTTGCTTGAGTGAGGGCAGTTACTCCCCCTTTTGCATCATTCGTAGTTGCAGGTACGGTTACGGTAAAGCGTTTTGATCCGATAGGCAGTTTGGTTGTTGTATCGATGAGTCTGTAGGTGATATCGATAAATCCTTCACTTTTATCTTTTGATGAAAATCGGTGATAAAAAGCGTTCAGATCCGATTCAAGCACCCAGTCGGCATGTGCTGAAGATGTCGGAGGTAAAAGAGAAGCAAATAATCCTTTTTCCTCTAACGAAGCTGTGAGTATTTGTTGGATCAATACTGAGGGGGTATCACTCCACCGGCTGTAAAGATAGGCTCCGCTTTCTCCCCCTTCACGAAGGTAATACAGATTTTTGGACGCAAGAGAAGGGAGTGTCTTGCTCGAAGCGATACTAAGTGTATGAGACGATAACGGGGCTGTCTCTTTTACAGAATGCTCATACGGAAGAATCGTGTACTCATTGATAGGCGGAGTGAGCGGAGCGGAACATCCGATGATCAGCAAAGAGCTTAATAAAAAAAAGAAAGGGTATCGCATGGTTATTCTCCGGGTCCGGGTTTTGGGGTGGATTTTTTAAACAACAGGTCGGAAGGGCTTTCGCGTAGATTACGCAATGTCAATTCCATTTCGTTGGTGAGACTGCGGGTTTGGTCAATCAGGTCACTCAGTTCTGAGGATGCCGGGGTGACAATGGCACGGACATCGTAATCACCGCGATCAAGTGACGCCTCCAGCTTTCGAATCAGGGCATGGCTCTCATCTGAGGTCGCATTGAGCGATTCTAGGGTAGTGCTCATTTTGGTCTGCATAAGTGTATTAAAGTTTCCGGATGAGGTTTTGACACTGACTGCTGCTTCTTTCATGGATGCCATAGATTCGGTGGCATTGGTTTCCAGCACAAGACTTTGTGCCAAAAGTTGTTTTACCTGTACCTGATATGCATCGATTTGTGCCGTAAGTGAGCGAAGGTGATCCAATGTTTGAGCCACGTTCTGAACATTTTGATCACTGAAAAGCTGATCGGCGTGATCCAGCGTAACGGAGAGCTTAGCGGCGACTTTGCTGAGCGACTCATCAAGGCGAGTGATCAGTGAAGGGGAGGTAGGAATAGTGGCGATGGCATTGGCACCGGTGGTGAGCAGAGGGGCATCTTTGCTTCCGCCGACAATTTCGATAAATGCCAGCCCTGTGATACCGTAAAATTTGAGAACGGCACTGGAATCGGTCTTAATCGGTGTCTCTTTTTTGATTTTTAGGGTGAGTTCGACCTCTTCACTGTTTCTCGGATTGATTTTGATCGATTCGACCATTCCGACATCGACCCCGTGAAATTTGACTGCCGCTTCAGGTGCTAGTCCTGAAACCGACTCTTTGATATAGACGCGATAGCGATGATAGTTCCCATCATCTTGATTGTACTTACCGAGCCAAAAGGCAAAGGCAATAAGCGCTGATGCTAAAATCAAGACAAAAACCCCTACGACGGTGTAATTAACTCTCGATTCCATATGACCCCTTTTGGAAGAAATAATTGACGACGGGATGGTCGATTTGGAGCACTTCATCCAAAGTCCCTTCTGCGACCACCTTTTTATCACCCAGCAACGCAAACCGATCAATGCTATGGTGTATAGTATCCAAATCATGTGTCACCATGACTACAGTAAGCCCAAGCAGGTCACGTAATTGACAAATCAGGGCATCAAATTGCCGTGAGCTCAGCGGATCGAGACCGGAAGTCGGCTCATCCAAAAAGAGCAGTTTCGGATCGAGTGCCAGAGCACGTGCGAGTGCTGCACGCTTCACCATCCCTCCGCTGAGTTCTCCAGGATACAGATAGCGTGCATGTGCCGGAAGTCCGACAAGGTCGATTTTTAGAGCTATGAGCTCATCAATCAGTTTGGGAGGAAGATCGGTGTTTTCATGGTAGAGCATGGCAATATTTTCACCGACACTGAGCGAAGAGTACAAGGCACCTGACTGAAATAATACTCCCCATTGACGTCGAAGACTCTGTGCTTCGAGAGGGGTAATCGTCTCCAAATTAAATCCCAATACCTTCAGGGAACCGCTTTGAGGGCGCTGCAGGAGAATCATTTCACGCAGAAGGGTCGATTTCCCAGACCCGCTTCCCCCTAAAAGGGCATAAATTTCATTTTCATATACGGTGCAGTTGATATGATCATGGATGATTGTATCACCGAATGCGGTGACGATATCGCGTGCTTCGACCATGATCCGTTTCATAATTTCAACTCCGTGAGAAGAACGGAGAAGATCGCGTCACAGGCAATGACCAGAAAAATTGAGTTGACAACGCTCTTTGTTGTGTATAAACCGATGCTTTCGGTATTCATGGAGACTTGGAATCCTCGGTAGGTACTGACCATCGCGATTAAAAAAGCAAAGAATGGCCCTTTGACGATACCGATGATGTAATGTTTGATTGGCAAGGCTCCCTGAAGACGGTGTATAAATTCGCTAAAACTCAAATGCGATTGCGCCTGTGCGATGACCATTCCACCGAATATACCGATGAGATCGGCAAAGAAGATCAGCAAAGGCATGACGATCATCAAGGCAAAAACACGCGGCCATACGAGAAACGTAAAGGTGTCAAACCCCATCGTTTTCATTGCATCGATCTCTTGAGTCATTTTCATCGCACCGATTTGAGCCGTAAACGCCGAACCGCTGCGTCCTGCTACTACGATTGCAGTTATGAGCGGGGCAAGTTCACGCGTCAGTGAGATACCGATCATGTCGACGATAAAAATATCGGCCCCGAATTTCTGCAGCTGTACGATACTTTGGTAGGCCACAACTACCCCGATCAAAAAAGCGCTGAGCGCAATAATCGGAAGGGCAGTAGCTCCGGTAGCAAAAATATGGGCCATAATGGAGCGGTAACGGATTTGAGTCGGGTGGAGAAGTGTATAGAACAAAAGGACAAACGCTTCTCCCAAAAAAGCTAAAAATTTTCCGATTCCGAGTATGCTGTTATGCGTTTCGCGTCCCAAAACAAAAAGCCAAGAGGGCACTTTCGGAGGGGAGAGCGGTTCATGGGATTTAGAATAGAGAAGTTTATAGAGCTGTTCTTGGTCTTGTTTGGCACCGACAAGTTTGGATTCTATCCCATCTTGTTCATATGCACGGGTATAGAGCTGCCACAGCGCGATCCCTGCCGAGTCGATTTCATCAATTTTGGACACATCCCAAATCACGGATGACTTCGGATGAAAAGCCTCTAACTTATAAGCGATACGGCTTATATGAGGCAAAGTCCAGACACCACTGCATTGCAATAGGGTATGGGAAACGTCATCGACAATCTCGATTCCTGCAGGTGTTGAATTTTGCATGACCTATTATAACGAAACGAAATTGATTGTGGAATATTGGTTATAATCGCGATTATGAAAAAGATTCGTTTGCGCTTAATTTTACTATTGTGGTTTATGGCATCAATGAGTATTGCCAATACTCACGTCCACCACGATTTAAACGAACATGACAATTGTGTCAAATGTTATGCGTACAATCTTATGAGCGGTGCGGATGCCCCTATTTCTGAGCCGATCCTTTTTAATACTCCCCAATTCGACGTCGTTCTTCACCCCGATTTTACACGTGTACTAGCGCGTCCGAATACCTGTTTTAATCCTCGTGCACCCCCTTCTCTCTAACCTTTTGTACATCTAAATCATTATTATTTATTATCGGAGAAACTATGGTTAAAAAAATCGTACTCTCCCTAGTATGCACCGGTGCATTGTTTGCCGGTAATACTGAAGTGGAGCAGTTAAAACAACAAATGGCGCAGCTGCAGAAACAATTGGAGCAAATGCAGCAGCATATTGCGGCTTTGGAAGCTCAAACTCCGAAAGAAACAGCTGTAGCGGAAGAATCGCTCGAATCGATGGAAAAAACATCGACAGCATCGGTGACGACACTGCTTCCGGATATCGCATTGATTCTTAACGGCGGATATACGTCACGCAATGTCGGCAATGACACATACGCAGCTGCCGCTATTCCCGGATTCGTCGAAGCAGGCAATATGGAGATACCGTTTAATGCGAAAGACGGTTTCAACTTCAACTACGCTGAAGTGGCAATGAGTTCGACGGTCGATCCCTATCTGGATGCAAGCGCGATTTTTCACATCCGCGGAGACGGCGGAATTGAAATCGAAGAGGCCTATTTTGTGACCCGTGCACTCGATTACGGTTTGCGCTTCAAAGCGGGGAAATTTAAAAGTGCTTTCGGACGGGTCAATGAAAAGCATCACCATGCATGGAACTTTGAAGATCAGGAACTCATTAACAATGCCTTATTCGGTCCGGACGGTCTCGGCGGTGCGGGAGCCCAGCTGCAATGGGTAGCACCGACGTCGCTGTATCTGATGGCGGGATTTGAGCTCTTTAACGGAAACCCGTATCAAGGGTTCAGTGCCAAAGAATCGGCTTCTACGGCCGTAGGATATCTGAAAACCAGTACCGACGTTGCAGATGCAACCCTCTTGGCAGGACTCAGCTACGCTCAGGGCAAATCGGAAGTTCAAAATCTCGATGGATTAGGCGACCCGATACCAAACAGTTTTACCAATTACGGTCAAACACGTGTCTACGGAGCCGATTTGACGCTTGAATACCCCTTTGAAAACTACGGACAGTTGATTTGGCAGAATGAATGGATGCAACGGGATAAAGATGTCGAAACATTAACGCAGAGACAATCGGGATATTACTCCGAACTCCTCTACAAAATCGATGAGAACTGGGCAATGGGGCTCCGTTACGATGATATCTATCAAAACCGTACCGGCGATTCTCTAACCAGTATTGATCATCTGCACCGTACCAGTGTCAAACTCGAATACAAACCGTTTGAGTTTTCCCGTTTTCGCCTCCAATACAATCAAGATCATTCGAAATATATCGACGATCAGGCAAAAACGATTCATGAAGTGATGCTCAACTACACATTAGAACTCGGCGCTCACGGCGCTCACGCATTTTAAGGAATACCTATGAAAAAAATAGCTCTTGCACTGTTGTGCTCCCTGCCGATCTTCGCATCGGTTCATGTCGCTGCGGCGTACCCGTATATCGGGGAACTGACTAAAACTATTGCCGGAGACAAGGCTGAAGTGAGCGTTATCGCCTCTGCTTCGTCGGATCCCCATTTCGTGACACCTCGTCCTTCATACATCGGAATATTGCGCTCAAGCGATTTGTTGATCCTCAACGGAGGCGGTTTGGAGATTGGATGGATTCCGCCGCTTTTGGCACAAGCCAACAATGCTAAAATCGTCCAAGGTTCACAGGGGTATTTGGATCTTTCCAGATACGTCAAAATGATCGATAAGCCTGTATCGTTATCTCGTGCACAGGGCGATGTCCATGCCGAGGGAAATCCTCATTACGCACTCGATCCGCATATCATGCCGACATTGGCAAAAGTGATTATGCTCAAGCTTTCTGCTATGGATCCGGCCAATAAAAACGTCTATCATGCCAATTACGACGCGTTTGTAAAACATTGGTCGGACAAACTGGCGCAATGGGATGCCGCCATGGCTCCGTGCCGCAATACGCAAGTCGTTCAGTATCACGAACTTTTCAACTATTTTTTTAACCGTTACGGTATCCGTACTGCAGCAACCATCGAACCGTTACCGGGCATTTCGCCGAGTTCCAAACACACCATGGAAGTGATCACTCAAATTCGCAGTGAAAAGATCCCGTTGATCACTCAGGATGATTATCATGAGCCGAAAACTGCGCAGTTTATTGCCGAAAAATCGGGTGCAAGGGCAGTCATTTTGGCTCATGATGTCGGGAATGGCTCTTTGGATAAATGGTTTGATACCTTGGTGACACAAACGTGTCTGCGTTAGAGATCTTATGGCCGGTTTTGATACTGGCCTTTATTCTGGTAGGAATCCATACGATTTTCGGTTTGGAGATCATTCGCAGAGGGGTTATTTTCACCGACCTTGCCGTCGGGCAAATCGCTGCGGTAGGGATTGCGCTCAGCAGTGCTTTTTTCGAAGGGAAATATCAAGTCCCGCTGAGTTTGGGTTTTGCTCTCTCGGGTGCTATGCTCATCGCTTATGCTACCCAAAACAGTCGCCATATCGAGGCGTTTATCGGTTTATTGTATGCACTGGGAGCTTCTTCGGTCATGATCGTTCTAAGTGCCGGCAGTGAGGGCGATGAGCTTTTCAAACGTTTGATGGCGAATGATATTTTGTTCGTCATGAATGATGAAATATTAAAGGCGGCAGGAATCTACAGTGTGATTGCATTGCTCTATTATGTCATCTACCCAAAACTCAGCGGATTTTTGAAAGAGCTTTTTTTCTTTGCCCTCCTTTCGGTGATGGTCACTACTTCGGTTCCGCTGGCAGGCGTACTGGTCGTTTTTACGCTCCTCATCGCTCCTGCATTGGTTGCATTACTACAAATGCGAATAAAGCCGATATTATTTGGATGGGGATATGGATGGTTTTTTGTCTCCTTGGCATTGGTGCTCTCGTATCATTACGATTGGCCGACAGGCTATAGCATCGTTTTTGTCGGGACATTGATAACATTGGTAAGTGTTTTATGGCTTGAAAAGCGCCGTTTATAGGCGAAATTGGCACGTCCTTTGCTTAAAGCGGAAATAGAATGTGAAGGAAAAATAATGATTATAAAAATTTTGGGGCTTTGTGCTGCAGTATCCATTAGTCTTTTTGGCGCCATCGATAAACATCAACTGGATAATTTGAAGATTGATGCAATGGTGGTAAAAGATTTAAAAACCAAACATATTTTGTATTCGAAAGAGGGTGACAAAAATCTCAAACCGGCCAGTTTGACCAAAGTAATGACCGCATTGCTTGCGATCAACAGCGGAAAAATGAATCATGTCGTCACAATCACGCGGGAAATGACCAAGGTTGAACCGACAATAGCGGGGTATAAGCGGGGTGATCAGATCGTACTGAGCGATTTGGTGAAAGCGGCGATGATCCAGTCGGACAATGACGCGGCAAAAGCGATTGCGATTGCAGTCGGCGGGGATGAAGAACATTTTGTTAATATGATGAATGCACAGGCTAAGCGCATCGGTATGAATCATACCCATTTTGAAAATCCGTGCGGATATGATGAAAAAGATCACTACTCGACACCAAATGATCTTTTAAAATTGACCGAGTATGCGATTAAAAATCGAAAATTCAACGAGATCAGCAAACTCAATAACTACACCTACTATTCGCAAAACAACCATAAGAAATTTTGGGCCTATACCCACAACCGATTGCTAAACCGGTACGAATATGCGGTAGGGATTAAAACGGGGTACACTTCGAAAGCCGGAGCGTGTTTGATCGCACGGGCAAAAAAAGACGGGAAAGATTGCGTGATCGTTATGATGCATTCTAAAGAAGACCGCTGGAAAACGGCAAAAAGTATTTTTGAGCAGGTATTAAACAGTTAAAAACTTGTCTATAAACTCTTTATAAATCTTTTCTTTTTTCCCTTTGCTCATCGCTGCATGGGCTGGTGAAGTAGAGGGAAGCAATACCCTCTCAATCTCCAAATCTTTAAAATATTTTACAAACAGATCATGACTTTTTTTTCCCGTAAATCCGAGCGCACGGATATTCGGATAGTCACGTAACAGTTTTTCAAAATCATTTGGAATACAGTTTTTAAGATTCGTATCGCTCGAATTACTCCGCTCGCAACTCCCGATGACGTCCCATAACCCAATCCCTTTTTCCAAACAGAATGTTTTTTTAGCCTCATTGGTTTCCAAACGCACATCAAAAATCTCTTCGAGGATCGGCCAAAATGCGTTGCGCGGATGGGCGTAATAAAAAGCTTGTTCGAACGACGCGATACTGGGGAAACTTCCAAGAAACAAAACACGGGTTTGTTCATCAAGGATGGGGGGAAAGGGGTGCTCAAAATAGTTCATTCTAAAACTTTACCTTACCTTAAAGCAGTTTTTGCTAAAATTCCGCCATTAATTCAGGGTTGAAACCCAATCAAAGGAACTGCATGAAGCGTGCATTGCTCAGTGTCAGCGATAAAAGCAACATCGTTGAGTTTGCCAAATCTCTTATCGGTTTGGACTATCAGATCATCTCTACGGGCGGAACCTATAAAATGCTCAAAGACGCAGGTGTGGCTGCGATCGAGATCGATGAGGTGACCAAATTCCCTGAGTGTTTCGAAGGGCGTGTTAAAACCCTCAACCCGTATATCCACGGCGGAATCTTGCACCGACGCGACAAACAGTCTCATCTTGATCAAGCGAAAGAACTCGGCGTAGAAGCGATCGATTTGGTATGTGTCAACCTCTATCCGTTCAAAGCGACGATCGAAAAAACCGACGATTTCGAAGAGATCATTGAAAACATCGACATCGGCGGTCCGGCGATGGTCCGTTCTGCGGCGAAAAACTTCGACAGTGTCATCATCCTTACCGATCCGTCAGACTATTCATTGGTATTGAATGCCATCCAAAACAACGAAAATACCGTGGAATTCCGCCGCGATTTGATGATCAAAGCGTACGAGCATACGGCGGCGTACGATTCAATGATCGCGAACTACATGAACAAACGTTTTAACAACGGTATGGGGAACAAACAGTTCATCGTAGGAAACAAAGTGATGGATACCCGTTACGGCGAAAACCCGCACCAAAAGGGCGGTTTGTATGAGTTTGACACCTTTTTCAGTAAAAACTTCAAAACCCTCAAAGGGGAAGCGAGCTTCAATAACCTGACCGATATCAGCGGTGCGGTGAAAATCGCGGCGGCGTTCGGAGATGAAAATGCGATCTGTATCGTCAAACACGGTAACCCGTGCGGTTTTGCGATTCGTGAAAACCTTCTCGATGCGTATACCGAAGCGCTCAAATGTGATCCGATTTCGGCATTCGGCGGTGTTGTAGCGGTAAACGGTGTCGTGACCAAAGCGTTGGCGGAGAAAATGAATGAAATGTTCCTCGAAGTGATTATTGCGGGACGTATCGACGACGAAGCACGCGCGGTATTTGAGCCGAAAAAACGTCTTAAACTATTCGAATACGGAAGCGACCGTATCACGCTTAGCAACGATGCGATCGATTTCAAACACATCGACGGCGGATTTGTATTCCAAGATGCGGATAAAGTCACTGCGGATGAAGTGAAAAATGCTAAATTGGTGACCAAACACGTCGCTAGTGATGCGGCACTAAAAGATGCGGAGATCGCGTACAAAGTCGCGTCACTCACCAAATCAAACTGTGTCGTCTACGTCAAAGACGCGGCAATGGTAGCAGTCGGAATGGGTATGACTTCCCGTGTCGATGCGGCGCGCTGTGCCCTCAAAAAAGCTGAAGAGATGGGTCTGGATGTCAGCGGTTCGGCATTGGCGTCTGAAGCGTTTTTCCCATTCCGTGATTCTATCGACGCGGCGGCGGGTGCGGGTGTTAAAACCGTTATCCAACCGGGCGGTTCGGTACGTGATGAGGAAGTCATCGCGGCAGCGGATGAACACGGTATGGCGCTCTATTTTACGGGTATTCGTCACTTCTTACACTAAAAACCTTTGCGCCTCTATGGCGCAAGTTTAAAACTCTCTCCTTTCCCTATTTAACGAACTCTTCTTTTTAACCTTGATTGACATTGACTCAAACTTGGTGCTATAATATTCAACAAATAAATTACTATGCAAAATACAGGATTATCAGATGTCAAAAAGTTTATATACTACTCTCGAAATTGCACCCGGCGCAAGTGAAGCCGAGATCAAAAAAGCATACCGCAAACTGGCTCGTCAGTATCATCCTGACGTGAACAAAGACCCAGCAGCCGAAGAGAAATTTAAAGAGATTAATGCTGCGTATGAAGTTTTGAGCGACAAAGAAAAACGGGCCAAGTACGATCAGTTCGGAGACTCGATGTTCGGCGGTCAGGATTTCCATGATTTTGCTCGAGGGCAGGGCGGGAATGTTGACTTGGATGATATTTTACGCAATATATTCGGTCAAGGCGGCGGCGGTTTTGGCGGTGGTGGATTCGGAGGATTCGGCGGAAATGCCGGGTTTGGCGGCGGCGGTTTTGGCGGCGGGATGAATCTCGACATCGATGCCAATGTCACTATCCCGTTTGCCGTTGCGGTATTGGGCGGAAAACACTCTATCAGCCTCTCAGGGGAGAGTTTTGACATCAAAATTCCTGCAGGGATTAAAAGCGGTGAAAAACTCCGTGTCCGAGGTAAAGGGAAACGGGCCGGCAATCAGGTCGGTGATCTGTACCTCCGAATCGATATTTCTCCAAACAATGAGTATGAGAGAGAAGGGGATACGCTT
Source organism: Sulfuricurvum sp. (assembly GCF_028681615.1). Lineage (NCBI taxonomy): Bacteria > Pseudomonadati > Campylobacterota > Epsilonproteobacteria > Campylobacterales > Sulfurimonadaceae > Sulfuricurvum > Sulfuricurvum sp. The sequence goes on along the minus strand of NZ_JAQUHV010000004.1, from coordinate 130,615 downwards.
ATCAAGACGTTTAATGTCCCCCTCTATGCGGCACTCTTCGGCGGAAAAGTGAGTGTCCAAACGCTTGAGAAAGAAGTAACCCTCAAAGTTCCCGAAAACACGAAAAACGGTCAGCGTTTCCGTCTCAAAGAGATGGGTGTTATGAACCGTCAAACCAATGTGCGCGGAGACCTGTTTTTGAAAGCGAATATCGTCCTCCCGCCTCTAGATAAAATCGATCCAGCATTGGTCGAACAAATGAAACAATCCCTACCACAAGGAGCGTAATCATGCACCATTTTGACGAACCGGTTTATATGATTAGTATCGTTGCAAAGATTTTGGATATTCATCCACAGACGCTTCGTCAATATGAGCGTGAAAACTTGATTACCCCTTCGCGCTCGGACGGACGTATCCGTCTGTATTCTCAGCGCGACATTGAAAAAATCAAAATGATTCTCCGACTAACCCGTGAAGTGGGAGTAAATCTCGCAGGCGTGGATGTTGTAATCCGTCTCAAAGATAAAATGGAAGCGATGGAGCAAGAGATGATGGAACTGCGTGCAGAAATCGCTCGGATGCGCTCTAGCAGCGGTGTACCACCGGAAAAATCTTTGGTCACGAAACGAAGTATTTATGAAATGGTCATCTTTGACGATGACATAATCAAATAATGGCGATCAGCCCTGTTATCCATGAGAGCTGGAGCGAGGCGTTAAAAGCTGAGTTCGCCCATCCGTATATGGAAGAGCTCAAAGCTTTTTTAGTCGAAGAGAAAAAAAACTATACTATTTTCCCTCAGGGGAGCCATATTTTCAATGCTTTTAACTCCACCCCTTTTGATTCCGTAAAAGTCGTTATATTAGGGCAAGACCCTTACCATGGAGCAGGACAGGCACACGGGCTTTCCTTTTCGGTGCAGCACGGTATTGCGCTTCCTCCCTCTCTGCAAAATATTTTTAAAGAATTGGTTACAGATATCGGATGCCCATACCCCAAAAGCGGGGATTTGAGTCATTGGGCGCATGAGGGGGTACTGCTTCTTAATACTTTGCTCACGGTCCGCATGGGGGAGCCGTTTTCGCACAAAGATCACGGTTGGGAACGATTTACCGATCAGGTGATCCGAACACTCAGTGAACAGCGAGAGCATATCGTCTTTATCCTCTGGGGCGCTCCTGCGGAGAAAAAGGCTTCTTTGATCGATGGGCGTAAACATCTGATTCTCAAAGCTCCGCATCCTTCCCCTCTATCATCGTACAGGGGATTTTTCGGTTCAAAACCGTTTAGCCAGTCTAACGATTATCTCAAAGCTCAGGGAATTAAACCGATCGAGTGGTGTCTTTAGCCGATTCTTTGAGCTTTTTAAGTTTTTTCTTCCGTTTTGCGATCAGTTCGCTGAGATCGAGCGCCGGATTTTCGGCTGCAAATGTAGTGAGCCATTCGAGCTGATTGACATAGTCCTGTACGTGTCCCAATCTCTCCTGCATCGTTCTGCAATAATCGATCAGTTCTGCCGAAGGGTGCAGATCCGAGACGTTTAGAAATTCGAATCCGTAGCGGGCATCTTTGAACATGATTCGCAGTTTATGCAAATCTTTCGGTTTTTCATCCCCCGTAAGGGCATTGAGCTCATCAAGGCAATGCTGATAATGGGTGAGGACTTTTTGGACGGCAATTTCACGAAAGATTGCAGGATCACTTTCATAGATAAGAGTGTACGTAGCGTCCAGATTTTGCAACAGCGCTTCGCAAAAGAGTTCGCTTAAACGCTCTTCAAACTGTTTCGGACGAATCAGCAGAAGCTCTTTTCGGATTTTTGGGTATTTTTCGAGCGATCCGATCAATACGTCAAGCTCCCGGAGATCGTTAGTCGTTTTTATCCCTTCTTTTAAAAATTGAGGGAAAGCAAACGTTGTTTCATCCAGTAATAATTTAGCAATCGACCTGACTTTACGCATCGCGATTCTAAATGCATGAAGACTGGCCGGATGCCGGTCTGCATGAAATTCCTGGAACTTGATTCGACCGTGATATAACTGATACAACAGATATTGGGTTAAGGGTGTCGGTTTCATGACACCATTATACACCCAAAAAATTACAATTTAAACATTGCATAAATCGGAAGATGATCGGAATAGCCCTCACCTAAATGATGTTTAGGGTAATTGCGGCTTTGCTGCCAGCGATAAATTTTGCCTTTGTTAAAGAGATAAGGCGCATCGAATCGTCCAAAGCTTCCCCGTATATACTCTATCCCCTCACCATCCGCCAATGCCGGAGAGATGATGATGTTGTCTAACCCTTCTACTTCTCCTTTATACTGATGACTCCATCGTTGATCTTCGCCAATTTCATACCAGAGATTATAGAGAGATCCTTTGGTGGTTTTGAGTGAAGTATACGTTATGGGATTTCCGTTTTCATCAATCGTTTTTAGAATGTTATTGATTCCCGTTATGCCATCGGTGTCATTGTGCTTGCGACTTCTGAGGAACGTTTTGTACTCTTCATAATGGGAGTTAAAATCCCCGATGAGGATGTACGGCTCATTCTCAGGAAGCTCTTTGAGCCGTAGAAGGAGGCGTTTCGCGCAGGCTATCCGCTCACTCTCAGGGCCGCTTTTGGATTTCCAGTGGTTGACGAATACACGGACAAACGTTCCGTTGATGTTGATTTTTGCTTCTAAAATATCACGGTATTTTCCATTACGGCTAATAGGAAGTTTGAGTGCGCTTTGGATGGGGTAACGGCTGAGAAGGGCTGTATTGACAGCGGAGTTCGGAGTACGTGCGAATGCATAATATTGATAGTACAATCCTTGACGGTTAAGCTCGGCTTTGAGGTCTTTGAGTGCGGTTTCGGATTCGATTTCCTGCAAACCGATAATATCGGCTCCTATATCTTTGATGACGGTTGCCGTATTACGGAGTTTAGTCCGATACATGGCCTCATCCCATCCCCATGAACCGTTCGGAATGTACTCTTCGTACTCCGTACCGTCGTTGTTCATATCGAACAGATTTTCGACGTTATAGGTTGCTACTTTCACTTCGGCCCCTCCTAACAGTGACATCAATAATGCCAATAGCCATAGAAATCGCACTTATTCAATTCCGCTCAAACGGAGGAGATTTTTGCTTTCGCATTCTCGCCCCATCATCTCGACAAACAGTTCCTGCATACTTTGTGATCCCCCTTTGGCCAGTACGATATCTTTATACTTGCGTGCGAGTTCAGAGCCGAAAACACCTTCGTCGACTATGGCGTAATAGGCATCGGCACTGAGAACTTCTGCCCATTTGTAACTGTAGTATCCGGCGCTGTATCCGCCGCTGAAGATGTGGCTGAACCCGTTTTGGAATTTGTTGTACTCCGGCGGGCGGATAAGAGCGGTTTTTTCACGGACGCTGTTTAAAAGATTTTGGATCTCTTCTCCCTGATAGAGCTTTGAATGAAGTTCGAAATCAAAAAGGGAAAATTCGACCTGCCGCAACATAAACATTCCGCTTTGGAAGTTTTTGGCCCGAATCAGTTTGGCAATCATCTCATCACTGAGAATTTCACCGGTTTCATGGTGTTTGGCAAACAGTTTCAGGACTTTTGGCTCATACGCAAAATTTTCCAAGAATTGTGAGGGAAACTCGACCGCATCCCATTCAACACCGTTGACGCCGCTAACGCCGTGTTCTTTGACCTTACTCAAAAGATGGTGGAGCGTGTGTCCCATTTCGTGAAAGAGGGTGACGACATCGTCATGGCGCAGAAGCGACGGAGATGTTTCGGAAGAGGGAGGGAAATTACACACGACAAAGGCACTGGAGAGGTGGGTACATCCGGATGTATCGCAATGGTGGGTTTGAAAATTATTCATCCACGCACCGCCGCGTTTATTTTTTCTGGCTTCGAGGTCAAAATAGACGCGAGCGACAAGTTCATTCTCTTCATACACGTCATAAGCGGTTGCTTTATCATCCCACAGGTTTAACTCGACCTTTTCAAAACGGATACCGAACAGTTCGTTCAAGAAGGTAAACATCCCCTCCATCACACTGCGTTGTTCGAAATAGGGACGATATTCTTCTTCATCGATGTCGTATTGTGCTTTTTTGAGAATTTCACCGTAGAAGGCAGTATCGTAGCTTTGCAAATCGATACCCGGAGCGATGGCACGCAGTTCTTCGAGTTCACGCATCCCCTGTTTACGGGAAGCATCCACCAGGGAGTTTAAAAAGTTCAAAACACTTTGGGTACTCGGAGCCATTTTGGAGGCGAGAGAATACTCGGCGTAGTTTTTGAATCCTAACAGATGTGCACTTTCCTGGCGAAGCGCCATCAGTTCATCGATAATCGCACCGTTTTGAGGTGCGCGGGTCGTGTACGCACGGTACAGTTCTTCGCGGATAGAACGGTTGGGTCCGTAGGTCATATAGGCGATATACGAGGGCATTTGGAGAGTAAAGCGGTATTTGGTAACGCCGTCTTCGTCGAAACGGGCATTTTCCAAGTCACTTTCGGGAATTCCCTCGACATCGGCTGCCTCCGTGATGATTTTTTCATAGGCGTTTGTCGCGTCCAAAACATTTTGCGAAAAGTCATTTGTCAGAGTGCTTTTACGGAGATTAATTTCGGATAGGCGTTGTTTGGAAGCATCATCCAGATGTGCGCCTGCAAGCTCAAAATGGAGAATATTGAGATCTAAAATTCGGCGTTCTTCCGTGTTGAGGCTGTCGTATTCGTTCTCTTTAATCACTTTAAACGCTTCATAGATAGCGAGGTTTTGTCCGATAAAAGTGGAATAGTCTGTGAGAATCGGGAGAGCATCCGCATAGACTTTTTGAGATTCTTCGGAATTTTTAACGGCATTGATATGGGACAACGGCGTAAATAAAAGCTCCATATCTTCTTCCATCAGATCAAACGGGCGAACGAAATTGGCATAGGTTTTGTTCGGGATCGCCAGTAAATCGGCAATAGTTTTATGGTTAATTTCGATCAGGGAATTCAAATCAGGAATAAAAGTCTCTAAATCGAGTTTAAAATCGGCAAAAGGTTGCATTGTGTCTCCTATAGTTGCGTTATTGTAGTAAAGTGTATCAAAAAGTATTCTATAATTCGACAATTTGTCATAGAATAAAGGTTTTCTAAAATGAGTGCAAAATTCAAACTACTACTTCGTTATATCTTTGTCGGGGCATTATCCCTGTTTCCTTTGATTTTGGTGATCGTAGTGGTCAACTATTTGAAAAATTTGGGTGTAAGCGCGTATTCGTCGCTTCATGAGTACACCGATTCGTTTGAAGTGACGTTAGCATTAATGGCTGGTGTTGTAGGCATTTTCGCCCTTTTAGGATTTTCGATCGAAAAGTACGGGCGTTCGATTTTTATCTCAATGATCGACAGTACATTTGAAAAAATACCTGCCATCCGCTCCGTCTATTCGGTTTCGAAAAAACTTGCTGCGATGCTCTCAGGCGGTGAAGACGGGACGAAGAAAGAGGTTGTTCTGGTCGAATATCCCAAAGAGGGGGTGTGGGTCCCGGCGTATTTACTGAATCGTCATGAAAATATCTGCGTACTGTTTATCCCGACATCTCCGAATCCTACGAGCGGCTATACGGTACTGGTAGATGAAACCCTGATTAAGAAAACCTCGCTCACGCTTCAGGAAGCATCCTCATTTATCATCAGTATGGGAGCCGATTTCCCGCAAAAAGAAAAGGTATCCATGCTGATTCAGAACGCTAATGAAATAAAATCCCATTAGCTGCGCTAGCCGCTATGGCACTAAAGCTTGCCTCATTCGAGGCAGAAAAACTTATTCAAACTCATCAAACTTCGGTTCCAGCGCTTTAAACCGCTCGATCAGGAGTTTTTGATAGAGCGGAGCATTGTCAAAAAGTTTTTTGAGGGATGCGGTTCCGTACTCTTCACTCAGTGAAGAATCCACAACAATGTAGGAGAGGTATACGGTATTTTCATTGATCGCGAACTGCAATCGCTCCAGTTTCGCATTTTCACTGAGTAGATAATCGTACAAGAGATCGATATTTTCCTGCGGAATACGGCAGAGTGCCGAATCGGCGATTACGATTCCGTTATCGTAGTAGTTGATATCGATGCGTGACTTTTCTCTCTCAAAACGCCAGCTTCTCTGACTGCGACGAGAAAGGGTAACATTGATTTCCAACTTTTCCAAAATCTTTTCGACCAATGCTACAACGCCGGAGGGGGTGTAGCCTTCCCGCCGCCGTTTGGCCACTTCGAGTTTTGTACCGCATTTTGGACAATAGTCATTTTGAATACTAGGTTCATGAATTAAATTTTTGCAGGAAACACAGCGGATAATATCATCTTTATTGAGGAGATTGAATTGGCTGAGTGCTTCACTGAGGGTATACGAGGGGAGCGCGAATCCGAGATTATTTGAATTTTGAATAATAAAGGTATTAACGCCGATCACTTCCGCTGACTCATTGAGCAGCGGCCCTCCGCTGTTTCCGGGATTGATCGCGGCATCAAATTGAATGTATTCCACTTCTCCCTGCAATCGGGATGCTTTCGAGACAATCCCTTCTGTCGTAGAGTAGTTCAGACCGTAGGGATGGCCGATGGCGATGACTCCGTCTCCGTCTTGTACGGGCTCTGAAGAGAGGACTAAAGGGTGATTGCGCTCGATAGGAATGGGTGAACGGATAAATGCGAGATCGAATGCCGGATCATCATAGACTACCGTCCCGATGGTTTTTGGAAGCGTTTTCGTACTGATCAGGACCTCTTTAAGACCGCTGACTACATGCGAATTGGTGATTATAAGGCCATCGATCAAAAATCCGCTTCCACTTCCGTAGGGGTTGGTAATCTGGACGATGCTTTCGATTGTCTGCTCGACCATTTTTTGGGTTGATGTATTCATTTTTATACTTCCGTATAATCGAGAGTTTTGAGTTGGAGATAAAAACTTTGGCTAAAGTGATCTAAATCACTGAAGTTCAAAAGATTAGCAAAATTCTGAAGTCCTTTGTAACGACTCGTATACGGTTCGATCGCTTCAGCAATACGCTGGGTTATAAGGGTTTCTTTGAACGTTCGCGTAATAGGATCATAGAGCGGAATTTCCCCTTCTCCTTCAAAAAAGTCGAAGGCATAGACTTCGACATGCAAATGAAGCAATGCCCGCAGTGAGGGGTGCAGGCCGTAATTATAGAGAATATACAGAGAGATGTAGCGATAAATAACACTGATAACATAGGTGGAACGGTTGTTTTTATACCAGCGCACTTTAATCAACGATTCGTCGATGAAGGAGGCAATTTCATCATGCATTGCCTGCTCGAACGGGGAAAAGGTATACACAGAATCGTAAAATTGGGTAGAAAAGGTGTTGATATCCATCGTTTCGAGTTCATTCAGATATTTTTCCAAATCCGCATTTTTATCTTCGGTGAGTTTTTCATCATCCATAAAATAGCCGTTTATTTTTTCGCTGATATTTTTTGCCATTTTTTTATGAGGAAGGAAAAGATAGTCGATTTGGAGCAAAAGCGCAAGATAGCTAAACGATGCCATCCCTGTATTATCGTTGGATAACAGTCCTATAAGACTTTGTTTCGTTTCTTGAATCCATTTTTGCATAATCTCATAATTTCGTTGAATTTTGATCGGATCAACCGGATTAAGATGGCCGTAGTCGAGGAGTGCCGATTCTTCAAATTCGCTGGCGATGAACTCTTTTTCAAAATCTGCGTTGAGAGCAATTTCTCGCAGCGGAAAAAATATTTTTTGAGGAGTGATGGTCGCATTGTCTAACAAAATAGAGAGTTTGATGATCCCCTCTGAATTGCTAAAGCGACAATAGGTGAGCTGAAAATTACGTTCTAAAAAGCGGCGTTTGGTTGCTACGTGGAGTTTGGAACTTACGGCAATATCGGCGTACGCTTCGAGTGAAGTCGGGGTGACTTTCCCTTTGATTACTGCGTATCCCTGAAATAAGCTGAATTGGAGTATTCCGTCCTCTCGTCCGATACTCAGATGGGGATAGACAAAGGCTGTTTCGGTGTGGATAATCGACGATAAAAAATACTCATATCCATCAAGAATATCACCCCGGATCAGGGCCTCTGCAGCGCTTTCGAAAAGTTCTTTTTCTTTAGGGTTCGGAAGTGCGTGAATTCCTCTTCCGTAGCGTGGAGCAGAGTGCATTGGAGGCGGTTTGAACCAAGCCTTAATTGTGTCGAACAGCTTCACCCCAGATTTTCCTTCTCTTCTTATCGGCTTAGTGTAATCAAAGCAACCTTAAAGCGACGATAAAGTATAATACGCGACATTTAAAAGGGGGTTGTATGGGCTATAAACGTGTTTTAGTAAAGTTCTCCGGCGAGGCATTGGCTGGTGAAAACGGTTACGGCATCGATACCAAAATCCTCAAATTTATTGCCACAGAGATCAAAACCCTCGTTGATGCGGGGATTGAAGTGGGTATTGTCATCGGCGGCGGTAACATCATTCGCGGAGTTACTGCAGCACAAGACGGTATTATCCGTCGAACGTCCGGTGATTATATGGGGATGTTGGCAACCGTGATTAATGCGATTGCAATGCAAGAAGCGTGTGAACACGAGGGGATGTTGGTCCGTGTGCAAAGTGCTATCAAAATGGAACAAATTGCTGAAGCCTTTATCGTACGTCGTGCAACTCGTCATTTAGAACGCGGACGAGTGGTAATTTTTGCCGCAGGTACCGGAAATCCGTTCTTTACGACCGACACTGCAGCAACACTCCGTGCCATTGAAATCGGAGCTGAGGTTATTATCAAAGCGACCAAAGTAGACGGAGTTTACGATAAAGACCCTAAAAAATTCGATGATGCAATCAAGCTTCCTAGCCTCGGTTACGAGCAAGCATTGCAAGACCACATCAAAGTAATGGACGATACCTCCATTGCGTTGGCAAAAGAGAACAAATTGCCGATTATCGTGTGTGACATGTTCACTCCGGGCAACCTTCTCGAAATCATCCAGGGTAACCTAACTCGTTGCTCTATCGTACAATAAATCTCACATAAGGAAAGAACATGAGACTCGAACAATTGACTGCAAAAGCACTTGAAACTGCAAACATCGACCGTTACCAATTGGCTATCGCCGTCGCAAAACGCTCAGAAGAGCTTCTAAACGGAGCAACAACAAAACTAAATGTTGATGTAAAAAAAGCTAAAACGGCGGACATTGCTTTGATGGAGATTGCTGAAGGGCACATCACTATCAAAGGCTTTGTAGACCGAGACTAATTTTTTACTAAAGTCACATCATTGAATACGATAGATATTGAAAAAGTAACTGGGATCAATGATGTTGAGAGTGCGATCGCATATCTCTACAAGCATATAAATCCTTCCTCAGCTATTCAAAATGCTTTGGCATTTTCTCAGCAGGCACATCAAAACCAGTTCCGAAAAAGCGGTGAACCGTATATTGTTCATCCTGTTTTAGTTGCATCGATTGTTGCAAATATAACGGGGGATGAAGCAATGGTAATTGCCGCATTGCTCCATGATGTCATCGAAGATACCCATATCACGATTGAAGAAGTTTCCCGTGACTACGGTGTGGATGTTGCCCATCTGGTTGAGGGATTGACCAAAATTGATACCATCCGAGATGCCGAACTGATCCCTTCGCATTCGGATGAAAAGCTGGTTGTATCGGCTCTTTCTTTCCGAAAAATGCTTATTGCCTCGATTGAAGATGTCCGTGTTTTGGTGGTGAAACTGTGTGACCGTCTCCATAATATGCTGACGTTGGGTGCATTGGCACCTGCGAAACAGCACCGTATTGCGGAAGAAACACTGGTTGTTTACGCTCCAATTGCAAGTCGCCTTGGGATCTCTTTTCTCAAAAACTTATTGGAAGATCTGAGTTTCCAATATCTGTTTACCGAAGAGAAACGGGCTATTGATATGTATTTGGAAGAGAATTACCGCTCAATCAATGCCCGCTTAAGCAATTTCTGCGAAAAACTGACCAAAATGATGCTGGAAAACGGATTTTGCCAGGAAGATTTTGAAATCCTCAGCCGTGTTAAACATCACTATTCCATTTATCTTAAAATGCAGCGCAAAGGGATCAGTATCGATGAGATTCTGGACCTGTTGGCGGTTCGTATTTTGGTTAAAAAACCGATTGACTGTTATCGGGTTTTCGGAATGGTACATCTCAACTTTCAACCGCTCAGTTCACGTTTTAAAGATTACATAGCAATTCCTAAAGAGAACGGGTATCAGACGCTTCATACGTCGGTATTTGATTCGACGGCGATTTTCGAGGTGCAGATCCGTACCTATGAAATGCATAAAACGGCAGAACTCGGTGTCGCGGCACACTGGAAATACAAAAGCGGCGGAAACAATCCGATCAGTCTTGATTGGCTTCATAATCTTCAGTATCAAAACGAATCGGTCGAAGCATTTTATGAACTGATCAAAAATGATCTTTTCAGCGAAGACATCAGTGTTTTCTCCCCGAAAGGAAAACCGTTTACCCTTCCGCGCGGTGCAGTCGCTCTTGATTTTGCCTATGCGGTTCATACGGAGATCGGAGACAGTGCTGAGGGGTGTTTGATCAATAAAGAAAAAGCATCTTTATTGAGTGAATTGCACAACGGAGACATTGTCAAAATCACCACGGCATCGAAAAAAATCAATCGATGTAGTTGGATTGATGCGGTTAAAACGTCTCGAGCCAAAGCGAGTATGCGCGCTAACTGCAACCAGCGTATCCGTGCCATCGATACCGATACGGGTGTCAATATTATGACGACGATTTTTAGTATCGACTCTGTCAAAACGGATGAATTATTCACGCAAACCCACCTCGAAGAGCAACGCCCCCGTATTCCGAGAGAATTGGATTTACTCAAAGAAACCGTGAACCGGTTTAGTCAAGAGATAGGGGAGAATAAACGTTTTAGTGCTTTCTTATCCCGAAACCGGTTTAAGGTCAAACCGTATGTATTCGCTTCGCTGGAAGTGTATTCAAACAGCAGCGTCAGTGATGCGGTTTTTGATTATTGCTGCCATCCGAAAACGGGGGATGAAATCGTTGCTTTTTTACAAGATGGCAAAGCCCATATCCACCATAAAATGTGTAAAAATGCCGCAGTGATGATCGATCGTAGAGAACCGATGGTCTTTGTGCGTTGGAAATCCCAGCACTATTACCGCTACCATCTTATCATCAGTATGCAAAGCGCTCAGGGAGCTTTGGCCGATTTGCTTACCTATATGGCAAAAATGGGTGCCGATATCAACAGTATTGAACTCGGAAAAGAGAAATCGGAGCATACGCAATACTGCGAAATGGAATTTCAAACCCTCGAAGCGGATATTAACCGCTTGCGCTCCAAATTGGAGAGAAAAGGGAAAATCATACAATTTTTTCGGACGGATGATGCGTACCGAAGCCAAGGATAAATCATGATACAAACAGCCTTACGAGAGATTAGACGAGGTACTGCCGAAATTATCGATGAAGCACGTATTGAAACACTTCTTAAAAATTATTTTGAAAAAGGTGAAACGTATACGGTTAAGGCCGGTTTTGACCCTACCGCTCCCGATTTGCATCTGGGACATACGGTCTTGCTTCAAAAGTTGGCTGCTTTTCAAAAATTCGGAGCTCATATCCAATTTTTGATCGGCGATTTTACGGCACAGATCGGAGATCCGACCGGTAAAAGCGAGACCCGTAAAAAATTGCTTCCGGCACAGATCGAAGAAAATGCGCAAAGCTATAAAAGCCAAGTATTTAAAATTCTCGACCCTGAAAAAACAACGGTCGTCTTTAACTCGGAGTGGATCAACCCTTTGGGTGCGGCAGGTATGCTGGAACTCACTACCACGTATAACGTAGCACGTATGTTGGAACGCGACGATTTTGATAAACGGCATAAAGCGGGGATTTCAATTTCCATCAGCGAATTTTTGTATCCTCTCCTTCAAGGATATGACAGTGTCCATCTCAAAAGCGATATCGAAATCGGCGGAACCGACCAAAAATTCAACCTTTTGATGGGACGCCATCTACAGCGTGTGTATGAAATCGGCAAAGAGCAGGCAGTGCTTATGATGCCGATTTTGGAAGGGTTGGACGGCGTACAGAAAATGTCCAAATCATTAGGGAATTATATCGCCGTAGCAGATGCTCCGAACGAGATGTTCGGGAAAATCCTCAGTATCAGTGATACGCTGATGTGGCGTTATTATGAACTTTTAAGCGCTCTAAGTCTGGATGAGATCGAAGCTCTTAAAATCGGAGTCGAAAACGGTTCTCTGCACCCTAAAAAGGTAAAAGAAGCATTGGCATTGGAAATTACGGAACGATTTTATTCTCACGATGCGGCAGTGAATGCTCAGGCAGAATTCGAGCGTGTTCATGCTCAAAGTGAAATTCCGACTGAAATGGATGAATTTACCATTGAAGGGGCTGTGTGGATTGCCAAAGCTTTAGTGGATTGTGCCCTCAGCCCTTCTACTTCCCAAGCCCGTCGGGAGATTAAGCAAGGCTCTGTTAAAATCGATCAAAATAAACTGAGCGACGAACAGTACCAACTGGAAGCGGGTGAATACATTCTGCAGGTTGGAAAACGAAAATTTGCGCGATTAAAGGTGACCCAATGAGCTTCAAACCAATTCAAATCGGCAAACATACCATTCGGATTCCTATCGTTCAAGGCGGAATGGGTGTCGGTATCAGCTGGGATAAATTAGCGGGGGCTGTTTCATCAGAAGGCGGTCTTGGTGTTATCAGTTCTGTCGGAACCGGATACTATGAGAATAAAGCGTTCGCGGATAAACTGATCGCAAACCGACCTTTGGATGCGGAGAATTTTTACTCCAAAAAAGGACTTATGGCAATCGTTGAAAATGCGCGAAAAGTCTGTGGTGATGCTCCGTTAGCCTGTAACGTATTGTATGCCATCAATGATTACGGCAGAGTTGTGCATGATGCATGTGAAGCCGGAATAGATATTATTATTACCGGTGCCGGATTACCGACAAATATGCCTGAATTTACGGCGGATTATCCCGATGTCGCTCTTGTACCTATTGTATCTTCGGCTAAAGCGCTTTCAATTATTTGTAAACGCTGGCAGAAACGTTATAACCGTCTTCCTGATGCGGTTGTTCTGGAAGGGCCGCTAAGCGGAGGACATCAAGGATTTACGTACGAGCAATGTGCAATGGAAGAGTATCAGCTCGAAAATCTCGTTCGTCCCGTCGTTGAAGAAGCTGCTTTGTGGGGCAATATTCCTGTTATAGCAGCAGGGGGAATTTGGGACAAAAACGATATCGATGCTATGATGGCATTGGGCGCGAGCGGAGTACAAATGGGTACCCGTTTTATCGGTACTTATGAGTGTGATGCTCATGAAAACTTTAAACAAGTTCTTATGGATGCAAAAGAAGAGGATATTACGCTAATGAAATCTCCGGTAGGATATCCTGCCCGCGGAGTACGAACGAACTTACGAAATCTTATCGATACCCGTACCGGTCCGTCGATTAAGTGTATCTCCAATTGTGTCGCCCCTTGTAATCGCGGCGTTGAAGCAAAAGAGGTCGGTTTTTGTATTGCAGACCGTTTAAGTGATGCCTATAACGGAGATGTCGAATTGGGCCTTTTCTTTTCAGGCAGTAACGGCTACCGAATCGATAAAATTATTTCTGTCAAAGAGTTGATGGAAAAATTAACAAAAGGGGAGTAGCATCAGCGTGCTGTCCCGTATCCTCTTGATTCTATTGTTGATGATGACAACTCTGATGGGAGTTAATCTATCCGAACGTTTGGATTCAGCGACCAAGGCCTTAGAGAGCAATGATGAAATCGAGCAGTTTCGAGGATATAATGAGTTTAAAACATTATACCTCCGAGCTATGCTGGACAAAAACACGACATTAGCTCATGAAGCCCTAGAAGGGATTGTTCAAAGTGGAGGAAAACTCGGAATTGACGTTAGTAAATATCAAGCCGATCTTGCAAAGATAAACGGAAAATCGATTGATTCAGTTCCTGCAGCGGCAACGACAAAAGAGAGTGAAAAAACTCCTTCGGAGACGGTAATTAAACCGACATCGTTCGTCAATAAGTTTGCTACGCCTGAACCGGAAAAAATGATCAAAATTGAACCGATTCTTCATAAACCTGAAGTGTCTATGACGATGAGACACCGATTACTTGATGCCAAATGGAAAGACAAAGGGCTGGAATTGCTTTTTGATTCTCCTGTACAGTCCTCTGAAATCAAAATGTCAAAAATTATCGAGGCGGATAAACAGCGATTCCGATATATCATCGATATCGATTCGTCTACGCTTTCACGAAGTCAGACATTAGAACATCAAAATATCAATCGAATACAAATGTCGCAATTTAACTCCAAAACGATCCGTTTGGTTATTGAACATAATCAGGCTATCTCAATCAAAGTAGCTCCACAGGGGGCAACACTTTACATTGACCTTTCTCTTGAGCCTCCGAAAATCACCTCTCCTCTTGCAACTCTTCCGGTAGCTAAGCCGGAAGTACAGGAACCTCCTCTAATCGCTGCACTCCCACCGCTTGTAACGGTCACGCCGCGTGACCGAAGTAAAAAAATAATCGTGATCGATCCGGGTCACGGGGGAAAAGACAGCGGTGCGACCGGCAATAGCTTCATGGAAAAAGACATAGTGTTGCAAATCGGGACCAAACTGGCCGATAAACTTCGCTCGCAAGGCTACACCGTACATATGACCCGTAGTAACGATACGTTTATTGAATTGAAAGATCGCACTAAATTTGCGAATGATAAAGAGGCGGATTTATTCATCTCTATTCACGCCAATTCTATCCCTAAAACATCAGATCCCGCTGCAGCCCAAGGACTTGAGACGTATTTCCTCTCACCTACGCGGAGCGAGCGTGCTATGCGTGTTGCAGCTTCGGAAAACTCTCAAGATATGGGTGAAATGGGTGCCTACGGAAAACTCAGTTTTTTAAGTTTCTTGAATAAAGAAAAAATTATTGCTTCCAATAAATTGGGTATAGATTTGCAAAAAGGGATATTGGGAAGTTTGCGCAAACAATTCCCTAATGTTCATGATAACGGTGTAAGAGAAGCACCTTTTTGGGTTCTAGTCGGAGCACAGATGCCTGCTGTATTGGTTGAAGTCGGATATATCAGTAATCCGGATGAAGCCGTTCGGATTGCGGATGATAAATATCAGCGTTGGATGGTGGACGGATTGGTCGACGGTGTAATGCACTATTTCGCAAATAACAGTTAATTTTATACGCAAAACAGAACAAAATCCGGTTTTGCTACGCAAACACTAGGTTTACTTCAGTAGTAGGCTCAGTACCTTTGGTTCTATAGTTTTTATTTTTCGTTACTTTTCTCGTAGAAGTAGTTGGTTGCTTCTACAAATCCTTCAACACTTCCGCAGTCGAATCGTTTCCCTTTAAACTTATAGGCAAGAACCATTCCGCTCATGGCTTGGGACATTAGAGCGTCAGTAATCTGGATTTCTCCCCCTTTACCGGGTTTTGTCCGTTCAATGATACGGAAAATATCTGGAGTGAGGATATAGCGTCCGATAATTGCGAGATTGCTTGGAGCGACTTCCGGATCAGGTTTTTCAACCATATTAGTGATCATATAGACTCCCTCTTCTATCTCTTTACCTTCGATAATTCCGTAACGGTTAGTTTGGCTTGGATCAACTTCTTCGATTGCGACGATAGAGCATTTATATTTATTATAGAGTGCAACCATCTGGGTCAATACACCTTCATTGTCACCATCACATAAGTCATCCGCCAATAGAACGGCAAAAGGCTCATTCCCGATTAATGTTTCTCCGGTGAGGATAGCATGTCCTAACCCCTTCATCTCATTTTGACGTGTATAGGAAAAGGTACATTTGTCGATTAGGGTACGGATCTCATCGAGATAATGCTCTTTTGAAGTTCCTTGGATTTGGTGCTCGAGTTCATAGCTTACGTCAAAATGATCTTCCAATGCCCGTTTACCGCGCCCTGTTACGATTGCCATCGTATTCATTCCCGCTTCAACGGCCTCTTCGACGCCGTATTGGATTAATGGTTTTGTCAATACGGGAAGCATCTCTTTGGGCATTGCTTTGGTAGCAGGCAAAAAGCGAGTACCATACCCGGCAGCTGGGAAAAGGCATTTTTTTATCATTATGGCTCCTTAATTGTAAACGTTATTTTATCTCATTATTCTGTAGAAAATCCGTTTACTGTATGCTAACAATTTGTACGATACTATTAGAAAAAGATAGAGGGGGATGGTAGTATGAAAAAAAAGGTACTTTTAGTCTTAATGAGCGGATGTATGTATACATCGCTAAGTGCTACAAATTTTGATGTCGGAGTTTCCGGCTCTGATCGAGGGATCAATGGCTTTTCTCTCTCCATCGGTGACTATTATCGTGTTCCTCCACAAGAAATTGTCGTAATAGAGCGTTCAATACCACGGGATGAAATGAGTGTTGTTTATTATTTGGCGCGTGAATCCCATAGAGATGCCCGATATATCAGCGATTTGCGATTGCGAGGTTTTAGCTGGTGGGATATTACCTTCCGTCTTGGACTGGATCCATACAGAATTTATGTTATTAACAGCCATCAGCACTTTGGCCCTCCGTACGGTGAAGCGTATGGTTATCGTAATAATAGACACCATTTACGGGATGCCGAAATCGTTGATTTGGTAAATGTTCGCTTCCTATCCGATTACCATCATATCAGTCCGGACGAAGTCATTGATCGTCGTAGAAAAGGCGAAAGATATATAAATATTGATCAGTATTACCGTGGAACTAAAGATCGTAATGAATATCGGGAGATGAGACAAGAGGAGCGCCGTGATGATCGAGGTTTACGTAATGATCAAAGAGATAAGAACAACCATGGTAAAAATGACAACCAAGGCAAAAACCAAGACCGCAGTGATAATGGACGGGGAAACGACCATGGACATGACCGTTAAACTCTTTTAATCTTCTGTAAATAGACGCAAGGTGGACGGATTGTTACGTATAAACTCTTGCGCTTCTTCGGTAATAGGGCAGTTGGTTGCATAGATACGCATGCTCGACCTTCCCTCAAATATAGGATTTTTATCAATATAGACTGCACAGTCTGCAATAAATGTTTTTAGATCGGATATTGTGATCTCTTTGAGACGATTTTCGCACCGAATTAAGAGTAACTCTTTATCTTTTAATCCGATAAAATCAATTCCATCTGCTTTAACACTATCTGTAATGGTAAATCCTTGTTTTTGGAAAGATTGCTCAACTGTTGTGCAGTATAGGCTGTCAGGAGAGGAAGTATTTGGCTGTATTGGAGCAGACGGCTTGTTATATGAGGGTGATTCAGTTTTAAGGATTGATTGTGTGTCTTTTAAAAATTGTTCTTTTTGATAGAGTTCTTTTTCGCTCAACTCTCGTTTTTTACGAGAAATGATGAGCATCACCCAATATCCGGCTGCAACAATAACGAGGAGTGTAAGGAGATTTGCCATGATTGTCCCTCAAAAATTTAGATCAATTATACAGAAATAAAGGACTATTTAAAACAGATCGGGAATGAGACTTACTGAGTGGCGGTCACTTTTGTCTGCCCAATACCCTGATAATTTTTACACCACAGATACTCTACCGTATCGACCTTTCTGCCGTTTAAAAGGATGTCTTCTTTTTTGAGCGTTTGAGTTTCTTCGCACTGAAGGGAATCAGGAATGTCGGAAAAATGCGAATGAAGCAGGATTAAATCATATCCGATAGGACTTTCTTTTTCCCAGAGAGCGAATTGTCGGTTGTAATTATCCAAAACAAATGTTTTAATTCCATAAGGGAGTGCATAGTAATGCAGACGGCTACCATAGCTCCAGTTGGTGACGGCTAATGCCTTTTTAGGGGTGGGAAGGGCATTAAGTAAGGTTACACCGTCACGAATTTGAGTATCAAATCCATAAATATCGCGAAACGGAGATTTGTAATCCGGAAAATCCCCCCACTTCGCGGAAAGTTCGGCATGTATTAGAAGACTTAGCAGCAATGAAATGAGAATGCTGCCGCGTGCAATCGATCCGTATTTTCCTCCGCGAGACAGCAGAGCAACGGTTCCTATCGGGATAAATAAAAGATAAAAGAGTGCAGGCCAATGAGGTAAAACCGGCTTTAAAAACGATGTAAGTATAAAAAAGAGTTCAATTGACAGGCCGATCCACAGGGCAAGGATGATAGCCGAATTTTTAGAGCGAAACGAAACAATGATTCCATAGATTGCAATAATAAATAAAAAAGGGTTATATGCGCCGAATTGGGCTGCCAAAGATCGGATAAACGGTTTAAAAGCGATAACAGTGCTTCCTGCAACATGAGAGGATTGATAGGCAAAACTAACCCACTGATGTGAAGCATTCCAAAAGATGACCGGTAAGATCAAAATAAATCCGATGATCGCGGACAAAAGAATGCGTGGATTGATCAGTAAATCAAAGCGCCGTTTTGACAGGATATACAAAAGTAGGGGCGGTAATAGAATAACTGCCGTGTATTTGGAGAGCCCCGCCAACCCAAGCCATATTCCCAACCATATATAATCCGTTGTTTTCCCATCTGCCTCAATCCGTAATACGCTCATTATGATGGGAAAAACCAATGCAAGGAGAAAGTTTTCAGGCAAAAGCATAAGCCCGATTGCTCCAAACATAAAAGAGCTGTTCAGGGCAGTAACGCCCCAAAGCGCTTGGGATTCTGTAGCTTTTGAAAAAAGGAGAAAGCGGTAACTTTCCCATGAAATGAGCATCATTAGAAGTATGGCCGGAACGCGCGCCCAAAAAACGCTTTCCCCAAAAAGATGTGCAAACAGCGCCTGAGTCCATCCGACAAGTGGAGGATGATCAACATAGCTTAAATCGAGAAAATGTCCGTAAAGGACATAATGCGCTTCATCAACACCCAGACCGAATGAGGGTGCGACCACAAGCCGCATAACGGTAAAAAAAAGGATTAAAAAAAAGATTTTTTTATGAGGCATCTCTACACCTGTTCAAAACGGCTTTTAAGCAATGAAGGCTGAAGAAGCGAATAGACAGCATCTACACCGATTGCTTGCATACAAAGATTGTCGTTGCACGCAGATTTACGGTGATTGGTGGCACTCACGCACGGTGAACATGCAAGTCCGGCATAAATGGGAGTAGTGATACCCAATGATCCGTACAGTTTTGGTGTTTCCGGGCCGAAAAACACAAAAGAGGGCATGGAGGTAACAGCAGAAAAATGTCCCGGTCCCGAATCGTTTGTAAGCATGAATTCGGAGATTTCATACAGAGCAACCAACTCAGAAAACGCTATTTTTCCGGCAAAATTGATGCATCGATCCGATGGCAGAGCATCGGGAATATTTTGCAATCCTTCAAATTCAGCGGGGGCACCGGTGAGAAGAATGATGATCTCAGGGTGAGCGTCCAATATCCGTTTCGCAAGATGGATATAATTTTTTTGATCCCACCTGCGAAGGGGCATCATATCACTGGCATTGGCGTTAAAGAGGACTATATGATGGTAGTTTGAATCGTAGAGAGGATACTGGTCAGCTATTTTTTGTCGCATTTTGTATTGCTCTTCAGGGGGTACTGACACTTTATTTAAAACGATTTCTTCATCACCTACTGCAGTTTTGCTGTAGGGAATTTGATGGCTGTTAATCAGCAAAGAATTGACCAGCGCGATAAAGTTTTTACTGATGTGCTGGTGAGGGTTGTAGGCCACTTCATGTGTCAGCATTGATCCGCGATAAAGCCCTTCATTGTAAAATGCATGAAAACCCACTTTTCTCTGTGCACCGGAGAAACCGCTCAAAAGTGCCGTAAAACGGGAAAAAAGTTCCAAATCGATTACGGTATCGATCTGTTTCGCCCGTGTCCAAAATAAAAAACGGATCGTATCGGCAACAAGTGAGAAAAGGCTTTCTTCACGGATGGTAAATATATTCTCTTCCGGTACGGTTTTGAGAAGATCAAGGCTTGGTTTGTTCTTTTTAAAGATGACAAAGTGAAGATTTGCGTTTAACTCGCGTTTGAGTTTTTGCATCGCAGGATCAACAAGGATGGTACTTCCCATTTCCGAGAGTTCGATCAAAAGAATGTTTGTAGGGGAGGCAGTACGTTTGGATGGGAGCCATGATAATGATTTTTGAATGAGAGTCCCGACAAAACACAACGGAATCCCGACCCAATAATCGACATTCCTCATCGTATCAACATGCATGCTTCGCTCCTACCAAAATATTAAACAAGCCTTTTCCCTCTGGCCCAAATCAACAACCCCGGTAAGCTCGCGATAATCAGCATGATTCCATATAAAAGAGAAACGGAGAGGATAGCCTCTTTGGAACCGCCGACTAGGATAAAAATCCCGACCATCGCACTTTCACGCACTCCCCAACCCGCCAGTGATATCGGAACAATGGTAAGCAAAAAGACCGGAGGGACTACGACCAAAAAAAGGCTCAGCGGCAAAGGAATCCCGACTGAACGGGCTATTTCATAAAACGCCAAAACAGATAAAAAATGGATGATGACTGATAATCCGACCTGAACGAGGATCGTTTGTCTGGTAGCATAGACTTGTCGAAAACGATGCGAAAGATTTGCAAATAAACGGGTGGCTTTATAGGTATGGAGCCATTGTATTTTATGTAATACGATAAGAGTACTAAAGCCTATTATACCGCCGATACAAATCATATTGACCAGATGAAACAGCCATATTGGTAAAAGATCATGACTCAATAAATTTGCACTGAAATTTAAAATCAAAAGTCCTACGAGTCCGACAATACGGTCTATGAAAATACCGGCGAAAGCTTCTTTTTTACTGTATCCCATACTCCCAAGCTCAAGCCCTCGAACTGCGTCACCTCCGATACTCCCGGGCAATGCCTGATTGAAAAAAGCTCCTTTGAAATAACTTCCCAAATAAAATAAAAAGGTTTGATGAAAATGGAGTGCACCCATAATAAGTGACCATCGATAGGAAGCAAGGATCGTACTGGCCAATTGAAGAATAAAAGCGAAAATAATAAAAGTTCTGTCAGCATGCATAATGATAGGAACAACCGTATGAAAGTTCACCACTCTAAATGCGATCCATAAAAAAAGGAGGGAGAAAGAGAATTTTAGAATATTGATCATGTTAAACATACGTATCCTACTGAGTACTGCATTGAACGGAGTTTCTGATAGTTGTTCCGCAGAATCTTTGTTTATTGTAGCTTTTGTTAATTGCACTGAGGTAACACCGTAATCAATGAGTTTTACTGTTTAACGTAACTTCAGAAGTATGAAATAGTTTATGATGCAACATATATTTTTGGTACATAAAATATGCTACCAACCCGCCTATGAGGCCTCCGACCAAAACATCACTCAAGTAATGGAAATTGAGTATTACACGACTGGCACAAACCAAAACGGCAATCATAAGAAACAGCATTTTATGTTTCGGAGATAGTAGTGTGAGTCCGATACATAGCGCAAAAGCTGTTGCAGAATGACCCGATGGTAATGAATTGAACTCTGAACCCAAGTGAAAACCTACAAATCCATACATATTATGTTCAAATAACATATCAGGTCGTAAACGTCCGACAATGATTTTTATCAGATCGACCAAAAGACCGCTGATGGCTACAATACTAAAGAGATATAAAGCTTTGTAGGCAAATTGATGATTTTTTTTATAAGAGAATAAAAAAAGAGTAAAGGTTAAAAACAAGCTATATTGAGAATCTCCGATTTTAGTAATATCGTGAAATAAGGGATCAACCCAATAACTGTGCAAATTATGAAAATAAAGGGCAAGAGATCTGTCTACAAAAAAATAGGAAAAACATGCACTTAACACTACGGCAATTGACGTATAAATGATATATCTGTTCGTTGGCAAAAAAGCCCTTTTTATAAATTTTGAGAATATTATAAAAGGATGGTAAATACTTGGATTTGAAGTGACCGTACTGTAATAAATAGAGTTCAATAATAAAATATTCTTATTCGTTTACCATTTTGATTCATACTTCTTTAACCCAATGGTTTGAACAAATCAAAAGGGCTTCATTCTTCAACTCCTTAAGTTAAGCTCTTTCTTTACTCGTCACATTGAAAGAGCATTTATCTCATATATCTATACTCATTATGTATTCATTTGTATATCTTGTTTAGAATTATTTTGAACAAAACGTCTAAAAAGATAAAGGAAAAAAATGTCATTTTCTAAAATTGCAGGTGTAGTGCTTATGAGTGTTTTTTTTGCATACGCTGACACTGTTACGAGTATTCACCAAGTCTATCAGGCCGCAGAGTCAGGAGATTTGAACGGTGCCCACCGAATGGTTGAACAAGTCTTAAAAGTGCATCCCGAAAGTGCTAAAGCACATTATGTTGATGCAGAAATACTGGTTCGACAAGGCAATTTGTCTGATGCCAAAAATGAACTTGAAAATGCTGAAAAACTTGCACCCGGTTTACCGTTTGCTAAACCGCAAGCCGTTCAAAGTTTAAAACAGCATTTGGCTATCTCTTCTAATGTACAGATGAATACAAGTCCCGTAGGTGCCGCCCAATCCAATAATCATCCTATTCCATGGACAATGATACTTTTGGCTTTAGGTGCTCTTGTGCTGGTCTGGTTAGCTATCCGTTCTTTTTCTTCACGAAACAACGGATATCCTGCTCAGTACAACGGCGGTACAAGCGGAGGATATGCAAACTATCCGAATCCAAATAATCCGTATGGGCCGTCTTATCCTCCGCAAAGCAGTGGATTGGGCGGTGGAATAATGTCCGGTTTGGCAACCGGGGCTGCTGCCGGTGCCGGTTTTGTAGCAGGGGAAGAACTGATGCACCACTTCATGGATGGTTCATCATCAAACAATATGCATGAGAATATAAACAATACGCCAATCGTGAATAATGAACCTTCCTATGATATGGGCGGCAACGATTTCGGAGTAGAAGACAATTCCTCATGGGATGATAACTCTTCTGATACACTGTCAGATTCCGGTGATGATAATTGGTGAGTTTGAAGTTATTGATAAGTAGTATGAAATGGCCAATAGCACTTCCCAACATATATTAAGCACATCGGCGAATCTTCTCGGATTTTGTCTTTTTGTAATAACATCCATCCATATAAACAATGCTTCAAAAAATAATTTTATAGATGAGTTTACTTCGGTTATTGCTTTGTTGCTTGTTGGATCTGTTATTTTTTTATTTTTATCCATAAGGACACAAGATATACAAAAAGAAGAAAAACTTGAAAATATTGCCGATAAGTTTTTCTTTATTGCGATAATCGGGATTTTATTTATCATCCTATTTATGGTCATAAAATATTGGTAGCGTAATACGATTCAGTATGTCTGAGATAAAGATTACGGGTAAAAAGGCTTTTGTAATATGTGAGTGATGATTGGGACCTATAATGTGTCACACTTTATCCAAAAGGCTTTATACGATGCTGCCGAGCTATGAACATAAATTGATTGAAATCCGCGAAATGATCTCTATGCTGCTTCACGATATTCTCTTATCAAGCAAACAATCCCTTGAAGCTTTTGAAAATCGTGACCGTGACATATATGCATCCGTCCAATCAAAGATAAAAACGATAAAAGCTGTTACAGATAACATCGATACGAAGACCATCCAAACGATCGCTCTTTTCGGCCCTGAAGCCAATGAGCTTAGAGACCTGATTGTTTATCTAAAAATGACGAATGAAATTGATCGTATTGTTGATAGCATCGATAAATACTGTAAACGCTTTTGCGACTATATTTTTGATACATTTAATTTAAGCCCGTTTAATGATCCGATCGTTTATCTTCATAAGACAACCATACACACACTCGAATATATTTATGATTTTATGATGGATATTGAACATTGCAATGCGCATGATCTTTACAGAAAAGTTGTTATTGAAGAATCGATAAACGATGATATTTTTTCCATCATTGAAAAAGATATTCTTGCATTGATTATGACCAATTCAGAACATTCTATGGAATATATTAATGTCCTCGGTACACTCAAAAATCTCGAACGGATTGCAGACCGCGGAGTGAGTATTGCTGCGTTACTCGTGTATGCACAAAAGGGTGGAGAATTACATTTGCGAAGTCAAATAGGTAAATAAAGTAACTTGACCGCGATGCTGCTTCCTATTTTCTCTTTAAATTTTCAGTGTGTGTTTAGAAGTCGAGCCGAAGTCCACCGTAGAATGCCTCATTGTAGGTAACATTGTGACTGCTATAAGGGTGACTTATAAGATCGGGGTCAATATTACGATAGCCCACTTCAATATGTTTATTATGGATTACCTCTGCGTCAAGGTAAGTACGAACCTCTAGGTATTTATCACCGTCAAGAAATGTCAAATCGGAAGGGGCATAATACAAAGCACCATTTACATGCAATGGAAACGGAGTTGCCAAGGGCAATTTCATATTCGCTTCTAATCCTAAAGGGATGGCGGAATAATGCGCACCGTCAAATTTGGTATATACCCCTTTAATCCCAAGACCTAAAGACAAGCCTTCGACACTCTTCACCGGACGCATTATCAAAAATGATACTTCTTTAAATTGACTGATATTTTCGATTTTATCGCTGTTTCTCTCATCCCCATTTAATATCCGTGCTCCAGCGTAAGCTCCCTCCAGCGGAACCCCCATTTTTGACAAATCAAAAAGCACTTGTCCTTCAACTTCTTTGTCATTAAGATTAAATTCTACTTGATGTGCTGCAAACGCAGAAGTGCCGATTAAAAGGCCAAGAATAATTTTTTTCATCATAATTTTCCTTGTATCTATAAGCGCGTATATTTGTAATATTAATACTTCTGCTTTCAGGTAAATTCGATCCAAAGAGCGATTTATCGTCATGACCTAATGTTTTACCACATTCAGCTCGGAAGGTATTCCTGCGTCATTCCGCAATTATTCCATAATAAAGATAATATGAGATTCATAGAGAAAATTTTCAAATAGTAGTAAAAAGCTACAGTAAAAGCGTTGTAAAAATAGGCTTTAAAGTCAGTAAATATTGGAGGTTTTATGAGTGGCGGACGAGGAGAGATTCGAACTCTCGGTACCGTTGCCAGTACGTCTCCTTAGCAGGGAGGTGGATTCAGCCGCTTTCCTACTCGTCCATATATGATTGAAGAGGCGTAATTATACGTAGCTGTAGATAACAAGCACCTTAAATAGGTGCTTTGGTGGATTAAATTGCAGGAGAGTTTTTGGGTGTACTGACAATTTGATCCAAAAGCACTTGCAATTGCGTTGCAAGTGCTTCATTTGAAGCTTTGGCTTCGACAATTTTTTCTTTTAGTTTGACGACAAGTTCGATTTTATCCATAAATTTCATATGTACTCCTCGAGTGATTTTCACTTTTTAAGCAAGGAGTATTCCAAAATTTAGAGAGTAGGAAGAAGTTGCAATCCGGTTTTGATCGCATAGCCGTTTGTGCGTAATTGATGGATACGCTCAAACCCGATTTCATTATAGGCGGTATCAATCGTCTCAAAATAGTGTTTATGGTTTGCCAGATAATCAAAAAGCGGCTTGTCAATCGTACTGTCCAGATAGAGTTCCGTAATAATCTGGGTTACTTTATTTAATTGAGTCTCATAAGCTATTTTGGTTGTATCGGAGGGTTCTTTAATATAGTCTGTACGGAGTTTACCCAACTCTTCATAAGATGTTTTGAGCTCATATAGGCCGATTTGCTCGATAGCTGTCATGAAACTTTTTTCGTGTGTCTCTTCGTATTGGTCGAATTGGTGCAGTTGTTTTAAATACGGTGTGAATTTATCACTTAACAGCATACTGTCGTGTTTATACTGCGATAAATGTGCTTCGATATCTTTAACTGCAAATCCTTGTTTCTGACGTTGTAAAAGTTCAGTGTTTATTGCCTCAAGTGATGCATTGAGTTTTTGGATAGATTGTTCATCTCCATGTCGGACAATCTGGCGAAGAGATCGTTCGCTTTCGGTAAAGAGCTTTTGAGAACCGTGAGGAAGATTTGCATTAGAGGGTGCATTTTGAATGGAAGCAATGTTTTTCTCGGCCGTGAACCAAAAAACTCCTGTTGCGGCCAACACTCCTACAGGGATAAGAAGCAGAAATTTTTTCATAAGGGGAACCTCCGTAGAATGGTGTTTTTACGGAAGTTTAGATGAAAGTTATTACAAAAATATTACGGAATAATTAGAGATTTTGTAATATTTTTTCCACCACGTCGGCAGGATTCTCAGCTTTGTAAATCGGACGACCGACAACGATAAAGTCTACTTTTTCGGTATGTGCCGTTTCGATCGTGGCAACACGTTCTTGATCACCAGCATCTTCGCCGAATGGACGTATACCCGGGGTCAGAGTGATGAAGGCATCTGAAGTGAGCGATTTGATTGATGCACTTTCATACGCACTGCATACAACACCGTCCAGTCCTGCCTCATGGGCATCCTGCGCGAAACGATCGGCTTTGAGCGCAATGTTCTCTCCGTAAACGTGAGTGAATTCATTCTCTTCAAATGAAGTCAAAGCGGTTACCGCAAGCACTAAAGGTCGATTTTCATAAGGCTCAAGACGCTTCATCACTTCACGCATTGCTTTGCGTCCGGCAGAAGCATGGACATTGAACATATCAACACCTAACCCCATAATCGATTCTGCCGCATCCGCCATAGTATTGGGAATATCGTAAAGTTTGAGATCAAGAAAAATTTTGAATTCGGGATTGATATTTTTGATCGCATCAATAAAGGGCTTTCCATCACGTATATAGGATCGGAGCCCCACTTTGAGCCATACGGGGTAGTTTTTGATTTTTTCTATAAGAGCTAGATTTTCTTCTTGGCTTGGGAGATCGAGAGCGACACAAAGCTGCATTAGAGACCTTTGAAATAGTGTGGTAAAAGTATAACGAAGCTTAAATTTATTATCCATTATTCTTACGTTAATTATTCATTGAGAAAAACCGCATACAATATCCTCAGATTAACTCCAAAGGATTGACGATGAAAAAGAGTTTTTTAGTGACAGTGTTGGCCGGATTGTTGATTGGATCCGGATTGGCTTCAGCTGCAGTTTATAAAGTTGATCCTGCACATACCAGTGTAGGATTCAACGTTAAACATATGATGATCAGTACCGTAAGCGGAAAGTTTAGCGATTTTAACGGGACGTATGATTTGAACAAAGGTATGTTTAAATCGCTTAGCGGTCATATTAAAACAGCGTCTGTCGATACAGGAATCTCTAAACGTGATGATCACTTACGAAGTGCCGATTTTTTTGATGCGGCAAATTATCCTGAAATTACATTTACCATGACAAGTGCTACCAAAACAAAAATGACCGGTAACTTGACCATCCGCGGAGTGACGAAAAAAGAGGTGTTAAATATCGAGATGGGGGGAGTGATTACGGATCCATGGGGAAATCAGCGTTCAGGATTCACTTTGACGGGAAAAGTTAATCGTAAAGATTTCGGTCTGAACTGGAATAAAGCAATTGAAGCAGGCGGTTTTGTTGTAGGAGATGATGTAAAACTCATCATTGAAGTTGAAGGTATTGAAGAATAATTAGAAGGTTTTTATATAACCGTCCCTTTTGGGGCGGAATCCATTCAAATCATCAATAGAAAGTCCCCTCTGTTTTCCCCATATTAAAATACTTTGACATTTGTGCATTTTGGCGTAATCGCCTAAATAATCGATCATTTCGCCGCTCAGATGCTCGCATCCGGTATAGGTTACAAAATCATCCACGATCAAATGTCGTCCCAACTCCAAATTCTCCCGTATACTCACCCCAGTATAGACCTGTAACTCGCCTCGCTGATAGGCACCGATGGGTCGGTAGTCTTTGGGATATTGTGAGGTTATGAATGCATCAAACGCTTCGGAAGTGAGTTCCGGTCGGAGGGTTGTGAGGAGGGCGAATCCCTCAACCAACTCGGATGCGGAGAGTTCCCGAAATTGCAAATTAGTTGCCTAATGAGCTGAGTTGAGCGTCAATTTTACCGATTTTATCTTCGGCATCGGCAAGTCCATTACGGTTTTCGGCAATTACGGCTTCCGGAGCATTGGCGACAAAACGCTCATTTGAGAGCATGCCACGCAGTTTATCGGCCTCTTTTTGGAGTTTTTCACGTTGTTTGGTGAGGCGGTCGATAATCGGTGTTAGATCAATCGCATCGGTAGGTAGATAGACTTCAACAGCTTCACCGATATCACTGATCGCATTGTCGATTTTGGAGTCGGTAAAGTGGAGTGTTTCGACTTTTGCCAAGCGCACGATAAACGGTGCCATCATTGCTTGATTGCCGCCGCATTTGAGATAAGCGAGGTCAATTTTTTGGTTTCCGAGATCGACGAGGGTTTTTGCACGGCGGATCGTGACGATGGCATCCATGATGATTGCGAATTCCGCTTCGATAGCCTCATCCGTTTGGGTATTTTCAGGGTAAGCCATTACCATGATGGAATTTCCCTCTTCAAGCGTTGTCCCTGAAAGCTCATGATAGAGGTACTCGGTGATAAACGGCATAAACGGATGAAGAAGTTTCATCGACTCTTTAAAGATGCTTCCCAGCTCGTTAACGCTCTCTTTGGACGCTTTTCCAAGCTCGATACCCCAGTCACAGAACTCATTCCACAAGAAGCGGTAAAGCACCGTAGCCGCATCGTTAAAGCGGTATTCATCCAAGAACGCTCTCGTCTCTGCCGTAGCACGGTGGAAACGGCTGAGCATATAGCGACCCAATGGGGTCGTAATCTCTTGATCCGTCAAATCTTTGAATGTCGGAACATTCATTTGGAGGAATTTGGACGCGTTGAAGAGTTTGTTGGTAAAGTTACGGCTTTGTTCCAATCGGTCGTTACTGAGGCGGATATCGCGTCCTTGAGCCGCAAGGACAGCCAACGTAAAGCGGAGTGCATCGGCACTGTATTTTTCGACCATGTCGAGTGGATCGATCACGTTTCCTTTGGACTTGGACATTTTTTGACCGTTTTCATCGCGTACCAATGCGTGGAGGTAGATGTGGTTAAACGGCAATTCTCCCGTAAAACTCTCCCCCATCATCATCATACGGGCTACCCAAAAGAAGAGGATGTCGAAACCGGTGATGAGGAGGGTGTTCGGATAAAAGCGAGCCATATCTTCGCTTTGGAAGAGTTGATCTTGCGCAGTATCACCGTTCCCCCATCCCAGAGTCGAGAACGGCCAGAGAGCGGAGCTGAACCATGTATCGAGAACGTCAGGGTCTTGGGTGAAGTTTTTACTTGCGCAATGAGGGCATGAAGTTGGATTTTCTTCCAAACTTGCCCACTCATGATTACAATCATCGCAGTAAAATACCGGAATACGGTGTCCCCACCAAAGCTGGCGAGAGATACACCAGTCGCGTAAATCACCCATCCACGCGTTGTAGCTGTTGATCCAGTGCGGAGGGAAAAACTGAGTTAGCCCCTCATTGGTTTTATCGATGGAGCCGCGCGCTACCTCTTTGCGGACAAACCACTGTTTGGAGATGTAGGGTTCGACGATATTTTTACAGCGGTAGCAATGCCCTACCTGATGGGTATGCTCTTCGATTTTTTCGATAAATCCCGCCTCTTCGAGACGTTTGACGATAACGGAGCGTGCTTCGAGGCGCTCTAGCCCTTCAAACTCGCCTGCGTGGTGATTCAACATCCCTTTTTCATCGAATACGGTGATGAATTCGAGATCATGACGTTTGCCCACTTCGTAGTCGTTCGTATCATGGGCCGGGGTGACTTTAACGACACCTGTTCCGAATTCACGATCAACATGGCTGTCGGCGATGATTTTAATATCGCGGTTAATGAGGGGGAGGGTGACACTTTGTCCGATGAGGTGGAGGTAACGCTCATCATCGGGATGCACCATGATGGCGGTATCGCCGAAATAGGTTTCCGGGCGGGTGGTCGCAACGACGATATGACCGCTTCCATCGCTGAACGGGTAGCGCATATGGTAAAAGTTTCCTTGGTGCTCTTCGTGCTCCACTTCGATATCACTGAGGGCTCCATCATGGGTACACCAGTTGACCATGTAGTTTCCGCGAACGATAAGGTTTTGGTTATAAAGGTGTACAAATGCCTCTTTGACAGAGGATTTTAGCCCCTCATCCATCGTAAAGCGCTCACGGCTCCATGCAGGAGAGACACCGAGTTTACGGAGTTGTCCGACCATGATTCCGCCGCTCTCTTCTTTCCATGCCCATACTCGCTCTAAAAATGCTTCGCGTCCGAGTTCTTCTTTTGTTTTTCCCTCCGTCAAGAGCTGTTTTTCTACGACGTTTTGGGTCGCGATCCCCGCATGGTCGGTCCCGGGCTGCCACAGTGTCATGTATCCGTCCATCCGTTTATAGCGGACGATGATGTCTTGGAGAGTAAAAGTAAGTGAGTGTCCGATATGTAGTCGCCCCGTAACGTTCGGAGGAGGCATCATGATGGCGAAATGTTTATTGGGTTTTACGATTTCTTGGTTTCCGTCAATTTCAAAATAGCCTCGGTTCTCCCAGATAGGATAGTAAGTCTCTTCAATATTTTTGGGATCGTAATGGGTAGATGACATAGTAAGGCCTTGGTAACAAAAAATATCGCGAATTATACCAAAATTCAGAGGAACGCGATTTGCTTTCACATGAATAATGATAGTTTAAAGGACAACAATGCAATATGAAGTGAAATCGACTATATTAGGCTTTGAGAATATTCAATGTGTGGAGTTGCATGAGATTGATGAGTTGTTCGCAACTCTTAGAGGTTGTGATGGAGGTGTCAGTTTTACTGTGGTAAATCCTTATGCGTTACGCGAATATTCGTTTGATTTGCCTACGAGTATTCGTGTATTATTGGATATTAATGAAAATTCCAAGGTAGTTGTATATAATATCGCAGTTATTCAAGACCCGCTCGATGAATCGTGTATTAACTTCATTGCTCCGCTTATTTTTAATCAAGACAATGCGACTATGGCTCAAGCGGTATTGGATGTGAAAAATCATCCCGGTTTCGGATTAGCAGAACCGATCAAAAATTTTAAATCATAATTTAGCTCCTGCTTTTTAGGGGCTTCAAGGAGCCTCTTGCCTCTCTCGCGTCTTAACGATCAACAATATACTGCCGCAACTGCTCCGTACGGTCATAATCTTATTATTGCGTCGGCAGGTACCGGAAAAACTTCTACGATCGTAGGGCGTATTGCCTATCTTATCTCTCAAAATGTAAAACCCGAAGAAATCTTACTTCTCACTTTTACCAATAAAGCGGCGCAGGAAATGGTTGAGCGTGTAGCAGCATTTTTCGGTCGCGAAATTGCATCCAAGATCGATGCCGGGACATTTCATGCGGTGAGCTATCGGTGGCTCAAACGAAAAGAAGGGAAAGTCGTTCTCAAGCAGCCGCGTGAACTTAAAACACTTTTTCGCAGCGTTTATGAAAAACGGACCTTTAGTCATATTGATTGCGCAACATCGGCCTATGGTGCCAATTATCTTTACGATGTTTATTCGTTTTACCAAAATACGGAGCTTAATGTTAATTTTGAAGAATGGATTTTAACCCGGCAAGATGAACATGCGGTTTATGCCGCTATTTATGCTGATATTATCGATGAATTCGAAGCGCTGAAAAAAGAGTACGGTTTTGTTAACTTCAATGATTTGCTCCTTCATATGCGCGATTTGGCACGCGAGAGTAATTTGGGATACAAAGAAGTATTGATTGATGAATACCAGGATACGAATGCACTTCAAGGGACATTAATCAACGCTATGCGTCCACCCTCACTCTTTTGTGTCGGGGATTATGACCAGAGTATTTATGCTTTTAACGGTGCTGATATCTCGATTATCGGCTCATTTACAACCAATTTTCCCGATGCCAAAGTATATACCCTTAATAAAAATTATCGCTCAACAGTTCCGATTCTCTCTTTGGCCAATACAGTAATAGCCTATAATGAACGGATCTATCCTAAAGCACTTGAAGTAACCCGAACGGCAGAAGCCCAAAGTCCTGCTTTGCTTATTTATGATGAACTGTTTGATCAATATCATGGGATTGCTCAGAAAATCGGAGATTCATCAACACCGCGTGAAGAAATAGCAGTGATTTTTCGTAACAATGCTTCAGCGGACGGAATCGAAGCGACTCTGCGTGAAATGGGGATAGCGTGCCGTCGGCGTGGAGGAACCAGTTTTTTTGACTCCAAAGAGATTAAAGCCCTTTTGGACATGTACACATTGCTCGTCAATGAATCGGATATGATGGCATTTATCCATCTGTTTGATTATGCTAAAGGGGTAGGAAGTGCAATTGCCAAAGAACTTTTTGTCGCCTTGCAAAAATTGGGTCGCGGTTCATTTTTACGCGGATTATATTCACCAGATTCAGAGATCTCAAATCCATTTGAGAAACGACGGCTAAATCACCAATTGGGCCTATTTGATGATTATGCGGAGCTCGGAAGTGCAGGGCGGTTTGCCAAGCTTAGAATGGACCCAAATTTTATGGGCAATCCGATTTTAAAACATGCAAAGTTGACGAAAGATTCGGCCACTTTTTTACACGATTTATTTATCCTTTTCCGGCAATTGCGAGATATTAAAGAGCCAAAAGCAGCTGTTCAAAAAATTGCTCTTTCCGCTTTATACGGACACGTAATTGAGATGCTTTCAACTAGACGGGCTACTACAGAAAACGGTTCTATTGATGAGCGTGCAAAAACGGAATCCAAAGAGAGAATTCGTCGAAAATGTACGTTGCTTTTCGAACTTTCCCGTCCTTATAAAGATCATGAACGATTTTTAAATGCAATGGTGCTGGGCTCACAAGATCTGACGCAGGGCGAAGGGGTTCATCTGCTCAGCATTCATGCTTCAAAAGGGTTGGAGTATCAGGAAGTTTATGTAATCGATTTGATGGATGGGCGATTTCCGAATAGAAAGCTGATGTCTCGAAGCGGAAGTATTGAAGAAGAGAGACGCCTTTTTTATGTATCTGTCACACGAGCAAAAGACCGTCTTTTTTTAAGTTATGCAAAATATGACAAAATCAAGAAAAGTAATTTTGTCCCTTCACAGTTTTTATTTGAAGCAGGGTTGATTCCCAAAGATGAAATCTACACCACTTTGGTCGCCAAAGGTTCAAGCGAGGAGGGTTAGCTCCTCTTTTTAGCGTCGTCCTTGAACGGCATTGCCCATTTCCCACATTGGCAAGAAAATACCTAATGCAAGCAAAACGACCATACATGCAATCATAAGTAGCATAATAGGCTCAATCGCTTCTGATAGACCATCAATAATTGCATCAAAGCGCATTTTATAATATTCCATAACTTTTTGCATCATCGCATCAAGTTGACCGCTTGATTCACCGGCAGAAATCATTTGAATAATCATATTTTCAAAAAGTCCTGTTTCAGCCAAACCGTTATGGAGGGTTCCCCCTTTTTCAACAGTTGAGCGAACTGTATATAAACGTTCTTGCAACGGGAGACTATCAATCATGGCAATTGAGGTTTCAAGTGCTTCTGCAATGGGAATACCAGCACGAACAAGTTCTGCAAAAACTAATGTAAATCTATTTAGTGTTGCATACATAATAATATTTTTAATCAGATAAACATGTAATAAAAAAACGTGCCATTTGTATCTAAAATCTCTATAATGATCTATCATGTATTTAAAGGTAAAAATAAAAATAAAAATAAATGCAACAACGTATAGACCATATGTATTAAAAAGATGTTCTAAAAACAAAAGAATTTTAGTTGGAAGTGGTAGCTCAGCATGCAGCTGTTCAAAAATAGTTTTAAATTGTGGAACAACATAGGATATTAGAACCGTAAATGCAATTGCCATTGCAATCATAACATTCCGAGGATATGCCATTGCTTTTTTAAACTTTATTATATTACGACGAATTTCTTCTAGCATATCAGCAAGTTTATGAAGTGCTTCGGCCATATTACCCGTCTTTTCTCCCAATTCGATCATTGCTAGAGAAAGATTACCTAGTTCAAATGAAAACTTACGTGCAGAGTGAGAGAGACTATGTCCTGAATTGATATCATCTGCCAATGTTCCTAATACAATTTGTAAGGTCTTGTCTGTTGTGGCATCAGCAATTTCTTTTAATGAATCATGAATCGAAATACCGGCATTTGCCATGACAGCTAGTTGGCGGATGGATGCAATTAAAGAGTCTTGTTTAAGTTTTCGTTTTTTAATATTTGCAAATAAACTCTCTTTAAAATGACGAAGTTGATCCTTAAAAGGCGGAGACGATTCAGCCATTTTTAAAATCATTCCTGAGAATTTTATTTTTGCTAAATAGTGAGCTTCTTTTTTATTTTCAGCATAAAAACCATGTTCAACTTTTTTACCTTTTGTAAGTATTGTTGCTATGAAGTATTTCATCCTTTTGCCACCCTTAATATTTCATCTAATGTTGTAATCCCATGAACCGCTTTAGCCATTCCATTTTCAAACATTCCTACAAATCCTTCTCGTTTTGCTTCTTTTGTTAAATCATCTTTTGAAGCTCCCCGAGCTATCATACTCGCTAATTCTTCAGTAATTGGTAAAACCTCACAAATCATTTCCCGACCCATATATCCTGAACCGTTACACTCTTTACAACCTGCTCCTTCATAAAAAACAGTATGAGGCGGAATAAATGCACTGTACTCTTGGAGAAGATTTTGGGGAATATCAACTTCTTTTTTACAGTGATTGCAAATCCGGCGAACAAGCCGCTGAGCTTGAACTGCAACGAGAGCACCGCTGATAAGATAAGGCTCAATTCCCATATCTGCCATACGGGTGATGGCACTAATAGCATCATTTGTATGAAGTGTTGAAATAACCAGATGTCCAGTTAAGGCTGCTTTAATAGCAATTTCAAGTGTTTCTTGGTCACGAATCTCTCCAATCATGATTTTATCAGGATCTTGGCGAAGAATAGAACGAAGTGCATCGGCAAATGAGAGACCAACTTTAGGGTTTACTTGAACTTGTTGAATCAAATTCATACGATATTCGACAGGATCTTCTACTGTAATGACTTTGTCTTCTACATTACGGAGCTCATTGAGTGCCCCATACAAAGTAGTTGTTTTACCACTTCCTGTGGGACCGGTTACAAGAATGATACCAAATGGTGTCTGAAGACCTTTCAGAAGTTTTTGATAACTTATTGTATCCATTCCGGAATCCTCGAGTTTTACTAATGCCTTGGTTTTGTCCAATATACGCATAACAATGGATTCTCCATAGATAATGGGAAGGGTGGAAAGACGAAAATCAAATTCAGCATCCATAACTATAGCAGAAAAACGACCATCCTGAGGTTTTCGTCGTTCAGCAATATCAAGATTGGCCAAAAGTTTAATACGTGAAGCTAACGGAGGATATATATCTCGGTCAAATATAAAGATTTCAGCTAATTTCCCGTCAATCCGTCCGCGTACTACACAGTTTTTTTCGGTTGGTTCAATGTGAATATCACTTGCACGCCCCTTGATACAGGCTTTAAGAATAACATCAATGAGCTGCAAGATAGAAGAAGCTTCTTGCTGTTCTTCAATTGTTCCAATATTGCGTAATTCATTTCGGATATTGGCAACAAGTTCTTTTACACTATCTTTTAGTTCTATTTTGAATAAATAGGCTTGGATCTGTTTTTCTGTAGAAATAGCAATTTTAATTGATTTTCTTGGAAAAAGTCGTTGGATTGATTCTTGCGCTTCAAGATTAAGGGGATCAGCAAAGGCTACAACTACGTACATGTCATCTTGGGAAATTGGAAGTGCATTATAGCGTTTAAATTGGGTTGTTGGGATTTTTTCGACTAGGCGGTAGTCCATATCAATGGAATCTAAATCTATAAACGGTACTTCAATGACTTCTGCCAAATGAGTTAATATGGATACTTCATCTAAAAAATGGTAATTTTTAATAATTGAGAGTTCATACCGTCCAAGACGGATTTGTTCTACAATAAAACGTTTAATAAAATTAATTGACACCGCACCTACTTTGGTGAGTGTTTCTAATACCGTATCATCTTGAACCCCACGAGACGTTAATCGATCGATTTGTTGCTGCGTGATATGGCGTTTTTCAAGCAAATCATGTGTAATACGATCCATATCTGAATTCCTTTTTAATATACGTGGTGAACAGTTAATATTTTATCATAATATTCATCTATAGCGATGCTCTTTAGGTCATTTATCTGTATGGTATAGAGCTTATAACTTTGTCTTAAATTGCTTGGGTCTTGATATTCTTTAATGGTATCATTCTTTTTCGGATTTTGTACATAAAGATCAAATACTTTAGAAAGAAGGTACGTGCTCGTTGGAAATTTTAGATTTTGGATGGGTTGATTATCATACAAAGCACGCATTAAAAGTTTTTTTTGCATAACAATTAGAGCAAAATAGGCACTGTTTGATCTTGCATCAGGTGTTTGTGTTAATTGTGACATTACTGGTGAGAGACGATCAATTTGATCTGCTTTCAAACATGCAAAGCCTACTAATGAGACAAAAGGTTCATTGTGCTCGTTACGCGCAAAAAAAGAATATCCGTAATTACATGCTTCTGTATACATCCCTTTTTGATAGAGTTCAAAAAGTTTTTGATTTACATCTGCATAGAGATAGTTTGAGAATAAAAGAAGAACTAAAATAAAAAATTTCATTTAAAATTTCCATTTTCGATTGAATTTAATAATCCTTTTGCATTTTCTGAATTAGACTGTGAAATATAGACTTGCAGGGTCTTTTTAGCTTGATCTGTTTTACCAAGTTTAACAAGTGATTTTGCAAATATAATCCAACTTTCATCGATTCGACTATTCGCATTATTTGTTTTCAAAGCATAATTATAAGCGCCATCATAGTTTCCATGTTCATAATAGTAACGTGCAATGAAAAGACCTAGATTCGCATTAGAAGTCTCTTTAAAACGTCTTTCTAAACTAGTTATATCAAGTTTTGATTCATCCACTTTGATTGAAATTAATTGATTATTGTTCGTGTTGCTTGATACTACAGGTGCGGCTTGGGAAGGAGGTGTATACTCTGGAACGGTTAATACTTTAGGAGTTTGTACAGCGGTAGTATGTGCCTGAACAGGTTTAGTAATAACATTGGAGCGTTGCTGATCAGATGTTTCAGTTGATACAGGGACGCTTTGAAAGGATTGAATAAAATCCATTGAAGGTTCGAGAAAAGTCGTATTTTCTTCCGGAATCACTGGCTGTATCGATGGTTTAACAACTGTAACCGGTATTACTGATTGCTTGTGAGTGTCATTTACTTGAATTTCACTTTGATCTAAGTGCTTCCAAATAGAAATTCCAATTATTAAGACGATAGATATCATAAATACAAGAATATATGGCATGTAGGAGAGTATTTTATACTTGAGCCAACGACGTTCTAAATTTTTAATATTAAGCATGAATCAGTCCCGTATGAATAGCGGCCATTTCAATCCATTTTGGTTTTATTGAATTGTATTTAATTGCAGTAGGATTATTTTCTTCATACCAACAATATAAACTAAACAGTGAAAAAAGAAGCTTATTCGTTTCCCGATAGTTGCCTTTGGTTAGATTGGTAATAAGCTTCATGTTTTTATCGTTGAACATATTGGCAACGTCAAAACAATTGGATTTTAAAAGTTTTTTCTGAATATATATTTTTAGTTCATCAGAAGTGGCATTTTGGAGTTCTATACTTTCCCAAATACGTGTCTGGAAATGCTCTTTAGCAATGATGTCTTCTTTATCTGTTTTATGAAGAGTAATAACGAATTTTATAGCTCTAGCATCTGAAATAAGGCGAATTTTTTCCATCAATGAAGGAGAATAGAGCTGTGCTTCATCAAGTAAAACGATAGGGATATCTGTTAATGAAAGTGCAGCTGCAATTTCTAAAAATCGATTTAGTGTCATCACTTCCCGTGGTGCATGGCCAAATAGATTTTGTGCCATTACTCGTAAAAAATCATCTTCATCAATCATCGGTGTAGATAACATTAATACTTTTTGATGCTTTGAAAGGTCGTGGTGCAACTTATGCAGCAACATACTTTTCCCCGTTCCAGGTCTACCATAAAGTAAGATCATTTTAAGAGGTTTTTGAACAGAATTTTTGAGTGATTGATACATATGAGAAACACTATCGATTTGGACGTAGTCCCGAGGATTGACTATGTCCAAAAACAGATCTCGTGGCTTTGAGAAAAGGGAATTCTCCATCCGTTATTTACTTTCCTGCTTTGCTTCTTCTATTTTAGTCCCAAGACGTGTATAGCCCAAATCTCCTAAGCTAAGTGTATCTTTCTCTTTTTTGATAATATGTGGCTCAATTATAATAACAATTTCTTCTGTTTTCTTCGTAATCCCTTCTCTTTTAAAGAGATATCCAAGGAATGGAATATCTCCTAATAGTGGAACTTTATTTGAATCATTGACATTTTTTGTATTGATTAAACCACCTAAGATAACTCTATTTCCATCTTTAACGGTTATCACCGAAGACATTTGACGACGACTTAAGTCTGGAGGCATGGTTCGTGCAGCATTATCTATAGAAACAGTACTGGCTGTTTCAGATATAGATGGATTAATACGTAGCGTAATGCTTCCATCACTTGATATTTCAGGAGTTATATCGAGTAGAACTCCTGAGAAGACGGAGCTTACAACTTCTGTAGTTGCTTGTGTACCTGTCGTACCACCTGCAAGTGTTGAAGTATTTTTTGTTTTATAAAATAACTCAGTTCCAGATGTAATAAGGGCCGGTTGATTGTTGAGTGTTAAAATTTTAGGGTTTGAAATGGAATAAACATCCCCTTGGGTTTTAAGAAATTTTATTACTTCAGTTAAACTACCTTGGGCCCCTAGTTGGAAAATAGTTCCTATATTACGTGGGACAGCCCCAGCTGTTACTGTAGTGTTGTCTACTATAATATTATTTTTTGCTGTACCGGAGAAGTCACCTATGTTCTTTGTATTATATGTATTAAATCCTAATCCTATATTTTGAAGAGCATATAATTGCGACCAATCTATACCTGTCGAAGAAGCATCTGAAAAAACAACACTGTACATCTTGACGTCTATAAGTACTTGAGTTTGCATTTTTTTCTGTAGATCATCAATATAAGTATCTAAACGTTTGAGTTGAGGACCAGTTGCTGTTACGGTAATCAAACCTGAACTTTTATTAATTAAAGGTATAGTTGCCTTATAAGTGTCTTCAGGTCTATTGAGGACAGATTCAATATCTTTATCCAATGTTTCCCAAAATTGTACTTCATCTGATGATGTTATTTTGATTCCAGATTGAGATGAAGCACTATTGCCTCCTACATTGCTACTGGTACTGGTAGCTCCGCTACTACTAGTACTTGGAGTACTAGAAGTACTAGTATTTGAACTTAAAGTAATGTTTGCACTACCAGTCCCTTTACGTTGAGAAATAATGTAATCAATATTATAGGTTTTTGTTGTAAGATACGATACTCTTAAAATATTGTTCTGCAAGGTGTATTGCAGATTATTTTCTTTTATAATCAAATCTAACACTTCGTTTATTGTGAGGTCTTTCAGGAATGTTTTATTCATTGGTTTTTTGAGAATTTCTTCTGCTTGTTCATCGGTGACAATTAGACTCATACCACATTCGTCACTTAGTTGATCAACAAATTCTCCGACAGTTGTCCCCTTGGCTGAGGAAATATTGAAAAGCTCATACTTACAATCTGCCTGAACTGTAGGTGTGAGAAGGGCAGCGGTGGCAACGGATAACATAAACGCTCGTGCATGGTGTTTAATTACAGATGTCATGATACTTTCCTATTTGGTGATGATTTTTATATTATTATTTTGTTTTGTTAAAAACAAAATGAGTTTTTGATCTTTTTTGTCCGCTAATAAAACGGAATTTGGTTTGATTTCAAGAAGTGTAAAATTACGTACTTTATCACTTACTTTATACCATTTTCCAGTAATCAGCACCGATTTATTCATAATAGCTTGAAGTCGTAGCGGCTCTTCAATGATTTTCGGTGGAGTCATGATTCCCATACTACCTAATTTAGGCGGGGCAAGAAGATGACCAGCTATTTGAGTTGGTGCAACTTTCTTCATCTTCATTGGATCACGAAGCGAATTGATGAATCCATCGGGAATACCTATGCGTGAAGGTAAAATAGCTTGAATCTGTTCATCAACCCACGTTAGTTCTTTATCTCCTTGAGGTTGCACTACAGAGTTGCTAGGCACACCTACAGGAACAATTGAAGCAAAGAGTTCTGAAAAGCTTATAAGCCCTAAAAGTATATATTTTTTCATTGTCTTACAATCCCCCATACTGAGATATCCAAGTCCCCTTTGAGTTTTTCATCGGCAACGATTTTGAAATCATGGAGATCAACAACCAGTTGACTTTGCTCAAGTGCATTAATGAATTTGAGAGTATTTTTATACGGCCCTTCCGAAGAGATTGTAATATCCAATACATGTCCGAATGAGCTGTTGTCAGATTGTAGCCTATTTCCGAATTTGGCTAATTTTACATTATATACTCGAGCATACCGTGAGACAGAATCAAGATATGATCCCCAAACTTTTTCATCATAATATAAAGATGAAATTTGTTCCAATTGTTCTTTAATATATGTGTTATATTGAACATAAAGAGCATGTTGTTTACCTAAAGCAACTGTTTCTTGTTCTATCTGAACGATTTTTTCCGGTGGATTTGATACTAAATAACTTTTATCAGCATTTAAATCATTTTGGGCTTTAAGTGCTTTTTCGTGCGATACTTTGAAATCTGCTTCTGAACTTTCCCAAAATAAGAAATAAGAAAGTGCAAATAATGATGCAAATATCATTACATACAACATCATTTTATCACGATCACTTTTTTGTGATAGAGACTGATCTATTGAATACAGGTAGTCTTCGATTTGTAATTTCATTTGATTACCGCCTTTAATTCACTCAAATAAGATTTTTCTTCCTCATTATAAGAAATGAGTTCGAGATTAAAATCATACTTATCACGTTTGATGTCTGTCAAATGTTTTAAAAGAGCAGTTATATCCTGTGTGGTAGATGATGTTAAACCAAATGTAAAGGTTTTAGTGTTATTCAAATCTTCTTCATATGAGATACTTTTGAGTTGTACACGGTATTGATTAAAACTTCGAGTAAAATCAGCCATAATTTTTGATTTCATCGGATAATTAACTTTTTTCTCATGTACTTGTATCAATGTATCCTGTTTTTGCTTATATAAATTTTTCTGTTCATCTAAAAGAACTTGAGCTGCACTTTTGTTGGCTAATTTTAAATTGATAGTTGCTTCACGTGTCATTTTTTCAATATGAACTTGCTCGTATTCTTTCGTTAACATGGCATGGTGAAGTTCTTCAATATATGAAAGTCCCCAGTACACCCCTGGATAAAGAAGAGCAGCAGCTAATGAAGCAGCTGTAACTAATAAAAGCTTGCCACTATCACGTTGAGCAAACGGAGGTGGACGATGGAATATAGTAAAATTACAATGATAACGCTCATCAGATTCTAATCGACTATAGAGATGCAATAATTGATGAATTTGATCTACTTTAACACCATTGGTATTGAACCCATAATCGAAATCAAAAGGAGTTGCTTTTAAGCCCAGATATGTTTGTGCATATTCATCTAAGCCGATAACACTACCTACGGCTGTACCGATGAAAATTTCGTCAAACTTTTTGATATCGTATGCTCTTTTTGCATAGGTTATAACATCGCTGACATGAAGGAAAATTTCGCCAAAAAGTTTGATGAGATTTTTTTGGTAGTCAGGGCTTGATGTATTTAGACCTTCTTTGGATATCATACTTTCAAATGTGTCAAGATCACTCTGTTCACCAAGAAGTTCGCAGAAACGTTCATGCATTTGCTTCAATGAAAACTTTAGTGATTTTGCATAAACAAACTCTTGCTCATTATAAATACAAAAAAAAGCATCATTCTCTTGAAAATAGATAAAGCAGTGAACTTCTGAAGAAGGCATAAGCTCTTTAACATACAGGGATTTTATGAGTAATGGGACAGGTACAATTAAATCAATATATTTAAGTGTACCTACAATGGAAGTATAATCCTGTTCGAGAGTTAATGGATCAACTACAAATACATGAAAAAAACGTTCCCCCTCTGTGCTACGATGAATCGCTTCAACATATTTGATATGATATTCAACTGCCATATCAAGAGCGAGCTCTTCATAAACTTTATTTTCTAATGCATCATATATATCATCATCAGGAATATTTTTACTAATCCCGATAAGGGTCGTGATAAACCCCTTAGTATTTAAAAAAGAAGTTACATATTGCTCTTTTTTATACGATGGGGAAGTGATTTCAGATATCGTATCATATGTACCAACATAATAATCCCCTTTGTAGGGGTTGGCTGATACGATGGTTGAATAGGTTTGTTGTTTACTTTTATTCATCCTCTATCCTATTTAAAATGTACGAGAACTCTTCCGCATTTGCGGATTTATTCGTAAAATGCGATTCGATTGACTCTTAATCATTATATAACCTTAAAATCGGCAGTTACAAAAAAAACTGTAGCGAACGATATTTTTTTGAGTTTTTTTCGCCGATAAAAAGATAATATTTTTGTTTCATTTCCAGTTCATTCCCTATATAACGGGGGAATTTATATTCGTTACGTTTCGATTGTAGCGGAATCAAACTTAAACTGTTTTTTAAAAGATCTCAATTTAGACAAAAATTATTGTTTATCGTTACAGCATCGTACAATGCAACTATTCTTTTAGGTGCTTTTTGAATTAGTTTGTAGATTTGAGAATACCGGCAGATATTTAAGTGCCGATAATGGGGGTTTGGAAAGGGAGTTTTTTACCACTCATATCCTAAATCA
This sequence comes from Sulfuricurvum sp., assembly GCF_028681615.1. Taxonomy (NCBI): domain Bacteria; kingdom Pseudomonadati; phylum Campylobacterota; class Epsilonproteobacteria; order Campylobacterales; family Sulfurimonadaceae; genus Sulfuricurvum; species Sulfuricurvum sp. Next base: position 87,458 of record NZ_JAQUHV010000004.1, on the reverse strand, counting down.
CTTAAGAATTTTTTATCGCTTGTCCACCCTTTTTTAACTGATACGAAAAGTTCTAAGTAGACCGGTTTTGAGGCAAGACGCTCAATTTTTTCCCGTGCGTTTTTCCCGATACGTTTAATGGCAGCTCCCCCTTTACCGATGATGATTCCTTTTTGGGAGTCTTTTTCTACGATAATAGTGGCTCGGATGTGTTCCACTGGAGAATCTTCATCGATTTTATCGATAATAACATCGGATTCGTAAGGGATTTCATCACTAATGTTGTCAAAAATAGCTTCTCGAATGAACTCTTTATAGATGTCACGCATTTTTTCAGTTGTCATGTCTTCAGGATCATACAGATAGGGAGATTCATCTAAATGCTTGGCAATCGTATCTAATAAATCATCTTTCCCGACATTTTTCGTGACTGACATCGGGATAAGTGCAAGAAAATGTTCACTGAAACGATTATACTCACCAATTTTTTTAAGGAGTTCAGCTTGAGAAATTTGATCTATTTTACTCAAAACAATGATGTGTTTACGTTTATCGGAATTGAGCTCAAGAAACTTTTCATAATGGATTGTTTTATCGGATGCGGGAGCAAGATAAACAACAATATCACAATCTCCGATTGCTTTTAACGCTTCTTCCAGCATGTATTGGTTAAGGAGTTTTTCTGCTTGATGTAAACCCGGAGTGTCGACAAAAATAATTTGATCATCTTTATGCATAACAATTGCATTGGAACGTCTTCGGGTAGCATTTGCTTTTTGACTGACAAGGGCGATTTTTTCACCCAAAATCCAGTTCATAAGCGTACTTTTTCCGGCATTAGGACGCCCAATGAGAGCAACAAAGCCTGCCTTATTCACCTTTGATCTCTAGATGAAGGGTAGCATGAATACCATGACCAAGTTTAAGGTCAAGATCATGTAAGCCGGTTGTTTTGATGCCATGTTTTGCATCGAGTTCTTTTTTATCGATTTCAATATTATGTTGTGCTTTAAGGGCATCGGAAATCTCTTCTTTGGTTACCGCACCAAAAAGATGCCCGGTATTGCCTAACTTTTTCGTAATAACCACTTTTATATCAGTGAGTTGGTTTTTGATTGCTGTCAGGCGCTCGATTTCAGCTGCTTCATTAGCCGCTTTTTTTCGTTGGTCGGACTCATATTTTTTTAATACTTCATGGGTTGCAGCGAGTGCTAATCCCTTTCCGATCAAAAAGTTTTTACCGTAACCATCCGCTACATCTTTAATCTCGCCGGTCTTTCCGACTCCTTTGACATCTTTTGTCAATAAAACTTTCATATAATTCCTTTTTTATCCCCGGACAATTTGACCGCCATAAGAGACGATACCATGTGCTAGGTTGGATACTTTTGTATATCCCATATCGTGGAGGATACGTTGACAATGAGCACTTCGGCTTCCGACATGACAATAAACGATAATGTGTTCGTTTTTATCTAATTTTGATTCAGTCAAAGTCTGGAAGAAACTGCTGGTTGGTACAAGTACATCGGCACCGGCAATTCGGCCCATTTTCCATTCCATCCATTCGCGAACATCCACGACTTTAAAGTTGACCATTCCAAGTTCTCTGGCTTCGAAAAGCGATGTTAATTCGTCGCTGTCGATATCACTTTTCGTCAATAACATTTCACATTCTTCTTTAGTTAATCCGCGAGAATGTTGATGGGTAACTTCTTCAATTCCCATTTCCATGCGTTTGGCTGCAGCAAATTCAGGTGTGCAAAAAATCTGGCAGTGGCATACGCCTTCTTCCGGTATTTCTTTCTCAATTGCAGGAGTACATGGGCATAATCTGTTATCGCTGCTTTGAAATTTCCCGTCTACTTCTTCTACCATATAACAAGGGCAAAAGCGTTTGTTATACATCATTTTGTTTCGAGCAAGCCCAAGTTGAACACCCTCATTGATCTCTTCTTGCGGGTTATAAGCCCAATTAAACTGATTAATTACTTTATCAGTAAATTTGATTGTTTTTTCGAGTTCAGCCTGAAATTCAGGTGAGTTCATATCAATTTTAATAATACTCATACTTTATCCCTTATACTTATTTGTTTTTTCGAGCTTTACCGGCAATAATGAAGCGCAATGCATTGAGTTTGATAAATCCACCCGCATCTTTTTGATCATAAACCGAGTCTTCTTCAAATGTACAATACTCCGGATTGAACAAAGAAAGATCAGAACTTCGTCCGACAACCATCACGTTTCCTTTGTAGAGTTTTAATCGTACTGTTCCACGTACATTTTGTTGGGTTTTATCGATAGCTGCTTGAAGCATCTCGCGCTCAGGCGCAAACCAAAATCCGTTATAAATTAGTTTTGCGTAGCGTGGCATCAATTCATCTTTAAGATGAGCTTCTTCACGGTCCAGTGTCAAGGATTCGATTGCGCGGTGTGCTTTAATCATAATGGTACCGCCCGGAGTTTCATAACATCCGCGGCTTTTCATACCGACAAAACGGTTTTCAACGATATCGGCACGTCCGATACCGTTTCGACCGGCTATGATATTGAGCTGTTCAAGCATAACCGCAGGTGAGAGGGCTTTACCGTTAAGACTGACAGGGTCTCCTTTTTCATAGCCGATTTCGATATATTCAGGTTCATCGGGTGCATTCTGAGGAGAAACCGTCCAGCGCCACATACTCTCTTCCGGTTCAGCGGCAGGATCTTCAAGAATTCCACCCTCATAAGAGATATGTAAAAGATTGGCATCCATGGAATATGGGGACTTTTTACCGCTCATTTCGATTTTAATACCGTGTTCAGCAGCATAGGCAAGGAGTTTTTCACGAGAGTTCAGATCCCACTCACGCCAAGGGGCAATGATGGTCAATGCACTGTTTTGCCCTAAATATCCCATCTCAAATCGGACTTGGTCATTTCCTTTACCTGTAGCACCGTGACTGACGGCATCAGCACCGGTAATACGCGCTATTTCTGCTTGTCTTTTTGCGATAAGTGGTCGTGCGATAGATGTTCCTAAAAGATATTCTCCTTCATAAATCGCATTGGCACGAAACATTGGGAAAACATAATCACGTACGAACTCTTCACGAAGGTCTTCGATATAGATGTTTTCAGGTTTAATCCCAAGACTGATTGCTTTGGCACGAGCAGGTTCTACTTCTTCACCTTGACCGATATCTGCGGTAAACGTGACAACCTCACATTTGTATTCATCTTGGAGCCATTTTAAAATGACACTTGTATCTAAACCGCCGGAATAGGCGAGAACAACTTTTTTAACCTCTTTTTTCATTACTGCATCCTTATCGTTGATACCCTTACTCCATGGTGTTAATGGAGTGAATGTCGCGATTTTATCAAAAAATGGGTGAGAATAGCGTTAAAATTTTAGATTTAATGAAGAGGATGGTTCTATTTGGGTGGATTTGAGGAAATCGATTGTATTTTTGAGCTGCTGCAACGTGTGTGCCGTCTCAATTTTATTACGTTCAATTAGCGTTTTGGTTTGTGATAGAAGATAATTTGCTTCTTCCATTTCTGCGAGCGAAGTAAAACTTGGCATCTGATCTAGCAAAGAAGAGATTTGATCAATCTCTTCTAATACGAGAGCCGTTTTAAGCTTGGTTAGCCACATCAGTGCTCTCTTTCCATGCTTCTAAAAGCCCTTTGAAAACTTGGCTGACTTCATCTAATTTTATCGGATTGTTGTAAATATTTGCCTCTAATAGAAGGCGAAGCTGATAGGTGTAAAGACCTGAAAGATAATGGGCAATATCCCCTTGTTTGTAATCTAAAATATTTATAAGTTCCATGATTACGGCATTCGACCGGTTGATCCAATATGTCCGTCTTTCGATATCACCATCCATGATTGAGCGTTTTGCCTGCATGTTGAAACGCAATATTCCTTCATACATCATTTGAACCAGTTTTTCAGGTGATTCAACCCCTATGTTATTTTGATTATAAGTGTCGTACGCGAGATTGTTATACATAAAATATCCTTGGTAATGTGTTCGAATAAAATTTTATTTTTTTGCTTTGCTATAGTAAATTACCCTTTTTGATCGAATAATAAACCATGCACTTCTTGAATTTTTGGTAAAAGCTGCTCTGCTTGTTCGACAGGAAAACGTCTAAGCATACGGTTGCTTTTTGTATCGATGACTGATACATAAAAATCTTCTGACGAATTATCAAATCCAAAACGTAGAGAAGTATTGAATGGGTTTAGTGATTGATTCAGTTGATCGATCAATTTATTCATTTGTTCTTGTGAATTGGTTTTGGAAGTTTTCTGATCATTATTGATTTGTGCAACTTTATCTTGATTGATCTGAGCTTTTTGAATTTGTTGGACACTTTGCGTAGGATTTAGGTCTGCATTTATTTTTGGTGCAACACTTTGGCTCTGTTGCATCTTGGCAGTGGTTTGCAAGATTTCCATTTTGCTTCTCCTTGTCATTAAGTTTGAGACATTTTGTATTTGCTAAATCGTCAATGAAAATAAAAACTTTAACGAACTATGATAACCTTCCGGTTATGAAACGCTATTTAACTCTTTTACGGAACGAACCACTGCTTCGTCGTCTTTCTATAATTCAGCTGATTGCCTATTTCGGTGCTTGGTTTAGCAATGTCGCGATCTATACTTTGTTGATACAAATGGATGCTAGTGCTTCTATCATTGCATTGGTAGCGGCAATACATTTTTTACCGGGGGTGTTTCAAGCGCCTTTGAGTGGAGTCATTCTCGATCGGATTCATCCTAAACGGCTCATGATCATACTTACCTTTATTGAAATCGTTTGTACCCTGTCATTGATTAGTGTTGACAATATTAGTATGTTATGGTTTTTGTATCTTTTAGTATTTATTCGCATGGGGGCATCAAGTTTCCATTTTACGGTAGAAATGTCGCTTCTTCCTAGAATTCTGGAGGGGAAATCACTTCAAATCGCAAATGAAATACATTCGATAATATGGTCACTATCTTATACGGTTGGGATGGCTTTGAGCGGATTATTTGTCTACTGGGCGGGAACTACAGCGGCTTTTGTATTGGACGCCGGATTATTTATGGTTGTATTGATATTGGTTTTATCACTTCGTATGAATATCGAGTTATCGACGAATGAGGATCACTTTGTAAAAATGATGAGGGAAACTTTTGGATACATTCGTGATAACCGTATCGTCTTGCATCTGATGATTTTGCATGCCGTAGTAGGTTTTACGGCATTTGATGCATTGGTAGCATTAGCGGCTAAGCATTTCTATGCGCAAATCATTGCAGTTTCATTAGGGATTGGGTTAATTAATGCTGCACGGGCACTGGGACTTGTAATCGGTCCGATGATACTAGGGCATTGGATTAATAATTCTAGACTGGGATGGTTGTTGCTTGCCGAAGCGTTGAGTATTGCTTTGTGGGCATTCGCGATTGAACATTTTTATTTTTCTGTTATCGCTTCGATCGGAGTCGGTTTTGTGACGACGACATTGTGGTCGTATACCTATACCCTTTTGCAGCATCATACCAATAGTGATTTCTACGGTCGTGTCATTGCGTATAACGATATGATTTTTTTAGGAGTCGGAGCATCAGTATCGCTTTTGATAGGCTCTTTAGCTCAGGTAGGAGTTTCATTAGGGACTATTACTTTGATTTTGGGAAGTGTATTTGCACTGGCGGCATTTTATTATGGATGGATTCGACGGACGTTCGTACTTAAGGAGATAGGATGAATAAAGAGATTTGGTTTGAGTCAAATGGACATAAAATTGATTTGTCTAAAGTGACTCGTTTATATCCGGCGGCATTAATTCATGCTGCCGGTGAAACAGCATCGGTTTCATTGGAATGGGCAGAATTAAAAGCAGATGCGATCGTATTGATCGCCTATGTCTTAATCTGCGATTTTGATCCGGTAGGTGAGGTGCCGATCAATAGGGTAGAACTGCGTTACGAAACAAAAGACGAGTTGTTTAGTGTTATGCATGCAATTTCACAGAAGTTACAAAACTGAATACATATATTATGAAACAACGGGTGCTTCGGCTGGCAATTCCGGCTGCATTGAAACATTTGCTCGATATTGTACAGATTCTTATCGATATGCTAATGGTGGGTGCACTGGGTGTTGCGGCACTGGCGGCTGTCGGACTGTCAATGCAGTTTCTGATGGTGATTCAGGCTTTAATGAGCGTTTATGCTATCGGGTCGAGTGCGTTGATTTCCCGATATATCGGAAGTGGACGGCGTAATCGTGCTTCGGCAGTGGTATACGTCGGGATGTGGGTAGCTTTAGCCGGATCTTTAATTGTCGGGGGGATCGGATGGATATTTTCGGCTGATTTTTTTCGCTGGATGGGCTCAAGCAGCGATGTCGTAGACCTTGGCAGCGGATATTTTGGAATTCTCTCCTTAGGGATGGGGCTTATTTTTCTCGATACCTTAGCTTATAATGCCCTTTCCGCAGCAGGGGATACCCGAACATCGTTAGCCATCAAAATTTTTTCGGCATTGCTCAACGGCGGATTGAATTATCTTTTCATTTTCGGGCATGGCGGATTCGAAGCGATGGGAGTAGAGGGAGCGGCTTATGCTACCGTATGTGCCTATGGATTTAATGTTGTGCTGTATGGATGGCTTTTGCAACGAAAAGGCGGGGTCTTGGATATCTATCCGATTTTTACTTTGGGAGATTTCAAAAAAATGATTGTTATCGGCACTCCGGCAGCGGTAGAACGCGTTGTCGGGGTAACATCCTTTTTACTCTTTGTCATGATGATTGCTTCACAGGGTACCGAGGCGTTGGCAGGGTATCAGATCGGACTTCGGATAGAGGCTTTAGCATTCATGCCGGGTTTTGGTTTTTCGGTAGCCGCTATGGTACTGGCAGGGCAATACATCGGTGCGCGGCAATATGATTATGCGTATGCATCCGGAGTTCTCAGCACCAAAATAGCAATGGTTTTTATGGGGAGTGTGGGGATTGTCCTGCTCATTGTTCCGGAACTTATGATCCAGTTTTTTACCAACGATCCGGAAACAATGGATCAAGCGGCACTCTATCTGCGGCTTGTGGGGATCTCACAAATACCGCTTGCAATGACATTTGTTCTAAGCGGTGCATTGCGAGGTGCCGGTGCGACCAAGATGAGTATGCAGATTTCGATAGGTTCGTTATGGCTTTTTCGTATTATTCCATCTTATTTAGTCCTAAAATCGGGAGGCGGAATTTTGGGAGTTTATATTGCTATGACAATTGAAACATTCATTAAAGGATGGTGGTTTTGGAAAGTTTATCAGCAGAAAAAGTGGCTAAACCATAAGGTTTAACCGTTTTTTTCTGCTGCGAGCAATTCAGCATATTGCTGTTCGACGATTTTAAGACGATTACGATCCGGCATCTTGCGTGAAGCTATGTAGCCGATAATATTTCCCTCTTCATCGAGTTTTGGAACGATATGTACAACAACCCAGTAAAACTTTCCGTCTTTGCGAAGATTTTTAACGTATCCTTCCCATATTTTACCGCTTTGGATAATTTTCCACATCCCTTCGAAGCCTGCTTTTGGCATATCTGGATGGCGTAGTAGACTGTGTGGCTGTCCGACTGCTTCTTGGGCTGTATAACCAGTCATTTCCGTAAACTTACGGTTGACATAGGTAATAATGCCTTTAGTATCGGTTTCGGAAATCAAACTTCGTCCGTCAAATAAAACTTCTTCGTTTACCGGGGTAGGTCGTTTCATAATGGATGTCCTAAACTTAGATTAGAATATAAGCTTGCGATTATAACTCGATTATTACAAAAATAAAAGTTAAATTTTTATTTTGTTTTTTTTATTATAGATATAATAACTCCCAGAAATTAAAATCGACGTGGTGATGGTATGATTAAAGAACCTCAGGCTGCACTGTTTATCAGTTATAATGCCGATGGATATTCAATCGGTTTAGTAATGTTTGAACCCTTTGGATTAAAAGGATGGATGTCTGAAATTGCAGCGGAACCTTCCCATCCATACGGTGCAATTGATAAAGTATTGCATTTGCTGTTTGTTACGAACAGCCGTCGTCTTATCATTGGGGCATCTTCAAAACAGTTATTTGAAGAAATTGCAAGTAATTTTGCCATGTTTGAAGCTATTTATGATGATAGAGCCTATGATATTGAAAGCCAAAATTCCCTGTTTAAAAAAGTATTTAACGTACACTCTCTCCTTACGCCTATAGAACATCTGAACCTCGAAATAAGGCCGCTTTGCGCTCAGGCATTGGCATTGCTGGCCCATCATCTAAAGGATACGGATACAACCGCATATGCACATCCTATTTTTCTGGAAACAACAGAACTGATGGAATTGGGTAATAATGCACTCGAACAACTCGAAATGACGGCAATCGATTTTAGAGTACCGAGTATTACTAAACTTTTATTGACCATGTCGACTCCTATGGGACAGCGTTTAGGCCGTCTTCGTCTTTTTTTGCCAATCCAAAATTCTCGCGAGCTTAATCGCCGTTTGGATTGGATTGAAGCAGTTAACCCCCATGCATCATGGTTAAAAGAACGGTTAGAAAAAATGGGGGATATTGAGCTTTTATGGTGGCAACTTCAAAGTCGTTGTGAGAGTAATATAGAGTCTTTTCTATTGTCATTAAGTATAGTGATTGAAATCCAGTCCTATTGTGTAAAACATAAACTGATACATCTGCTTCCTTCGGAAACACTTTTAGATGGATGGGATGTCGAGCTTAAAAATCATTTCGGTGACCGTCAATGGGTAGAGTCTCAAATTTTTCTTATGCGTAACACGATTGATTGGATCGCTCAAATCGATGTGGCTGTTGTTTCAGCCTTGAGTGCTCAAAAGTATGCGCTTGTACGCCCGACGATCATCGAATCATCAAAAGAAAATTTTTTACAGATCAGCGGATTACGCCATTTGTTGGTAGAAGCACAGGGGATAGCGTATGTTCCCAATGATATTGTCATGGGGGATCGCGATCATCTCGATTTGCCGTATCCGGATACGGTCATGCTGGATTCAAAAGTACACGACGGTGCCAATATTCGCGGGGTATTGCTGTATGGGATCAATTCCAGCGGGAAGTCATCTCTCATGAAAAGTATCGGAATTGCCGTAGCACTGGCACAAGCCGGTTTTTATGTCCCCGCAAAAGCGATGAAATTTTCACTTTTTGACGGGGTCTATACCCGTATACAATCGCGTGACAATGTTGCAAAATCGCTCTCAACCTTTGGAGTAGAGATGTTGGAACTCAATACTGTCTTTAGCCGTGCAACGTCCCGCTCCCTTATTTTAGGGGATGAGATCAGTCACGGGACGGAAACGCTCTCTGCCGTTGCTATTGTTGCAAGTACGATTATGGAACTCTCACAAAAAGGCTCTCTTTTTCTAATGACTACCCATTTACATCAGCTTTCCATGATTAGTGAGCTTAGCCGTTTGCGTGAAGTGGTCAATTTGCATTTGAGTGTTCATTACAATCAGGAGAATGATCGTTTGATTTATGACCGGATACTTAAACCTGGGCGCGGGAGCAGCGTGTATGGTTTAGAGTTTGCCGAGTCGCTTCATATGAACTCCCATTTTTTACAAAACGCCAAGCGATTACGAGAAACTTTGGCAAAAGAGTATGATGTTTTAGAATTGGGCAATCAAAAAGAGTATATCAAACGATATCGTGAAGTGGTTGCATGTGAATGTGTTATCTGCGGAGCATTGGTGAGAAATCCTCAAAAAAATAATGCTGTCAAAGAACATCATCATCTTATAGCATTATGTGAAACCCATTCTCGTCAAATTCTGCAAGGCAAAATCAAACTGATGGGCTTTATAATGACACCTCAAGGTTTACGATTGGAATATGAGACGCAATTAAAAGAGGATTTAAGTTGAACGTTATTGAATTATTTAAACAACTTTTGGAATCACAGAGTGTTACTCCTGAAGATGGAGGTATTTTCGATTTTTTATCAGACTATTTGAGTGACTTCAAAGTGATTCGCATCGATAAAGAAGGAGTTAAAAACTTTTTTGCTTATCGTACTTTCGGGGAAGGAAAGCATTTGTGTTTTGCAGGACATGTTGATGTTGTTCCTGCTGGAGACGGCTGGAATACCGACCCGTTTATCGCAACCGAAAAAGATGGCTATATTTATGCCCGCGGCGCCCAAGATATGAAAAGCGGTGTTGCAGCGTTTACACAAGCTTTGAGCGAGGTTGAAAATTTTAATGGAACACTTTCGATTTTACTGACTTCTGATGAGGAAGGTCCGGCAAAATTCGGAACGGTTGAGGTATTAAAATATCTAAAGGAGCACCATTTGCTCCCGGATGCCGTCGTTGTCGCAGAGCCGACCTGTGAGGTCACTTTCGGGGATGCGATCAAAGTTGGGCGACGGGGATCGATTAACGGGATTATTGAAATAATCGGGAAACAAGGTCATGCCGCCTATCCGGAAAAAGCGATCAATCCGGTTCACAAAATTGCACCGGTACTTTCAAAAATTGCGGGTGCCTTTTTGGATAATGGGGATGAATATTTTGCCCCAAGTCAGATCGTTATTACGGATATCCGTGCGGGAATCGAGACGACGAACGTTTCTCCGGGGAAACTTAAGATGATGTTTAATGTCCGTAACTCCACTCGTACGGACAAAGGATCGATTGAGTCGTTTATCGCGGAGCATTTGGAAGGGCTGGACTATACTCTCCGACTCGATCAGTCGGCTGAGCCGTTTGTAACGGATGCGGATACTGAAATAGTCCGTGCCCTTTCGGATGCAATAGAGTCTGTATGCGAGTTGACGCCTAAAAATTCTACGGCCGGTGGGACATCAGATGCCCGCTTTGTCGCTGCATACGGAATAGACGTAATTGAATTCGGTGTTATTAATGATACGATCCATGCTCCGAATGAGCGTACATCCATTGATGAAGTGAAAAATCTTTATACTGTTTTTACAAAGTTGATTGATAATTTTAGGTAAAATTTCGTTTTAGAAAAAAAGGCCGAGAAATGAAAAAAATAGTACTAGCAGTATTACTGATGGCTAATCTCTTTGCAGCAGAAATTGCTTGGAATGATACTTACGAGCAAGCACAAGCAAAAGCGAAAAAAGAGTCCAAGCCTTTATTGGTTCTCATAACGAGCGAACAGTGCCGATGGTGCCGTAAATTTGAGGCAACGACCCTTCAAGATGAAGATGTTGTTTCAAAATTGAATTCAAAATTTGTAGCCGTACATGTAACCCGTGATAAAAGTGTTTATCCGAAAAATTTGACTGCAAAAATGGTACCGATGAATTACTTTTTAGACAATAACGGAAAAGTGATTTATTCTATGCCGGGATATTGGCCGGTAGAGGATTATCAGTCAATTCTTGATGATGCTTTGGTAAAATACAAAAAATAATTGATCAATACTCAAAGGAAACTATAATGACATCTGTTCATACTCCAAACGCTCCAGCAGCTATCGGACCCTATTCGCAAGCGATAATTGCTAACGGAATGGTTTTTACTTCCGGTCAAATCGCACTTACCCCGGCAGGAGAGATGCTCAGCGGTGATGTCAGCGCACAATGTGTTCAAGTGATCTCAAACCTCAAAGCGGTTTTGGAAGCGGCAGGAAGTTCATTAGATAAAGTGGTTAAAACAACTATTTTTCTCGATAGTATGGATGACTTTGCAGCTGTGAATACAATCTATGGCGAAGCATTCGGAAATCATAAGCCTGCACGCTCTACGGTTGCTGTTAAAACGTTACCGAAAAATGCACTTGTTGAGATCGATGCGATCGCTTTAATTTAAGCTTAAATAAACGTTGGCTATAATTCGCCACTTTTTGTAGACTTGTAAGTAAGGAACGCTAATGTACGCAATTATCAAAAACGGCGGAAAACAGTATAAAGTTCAAGAGGGTGATATCCTTTTGTTCGATAAAATGGGACTAGATCCTAAAGCCACCGTCGAAATCAAAGAAGTTCTTGCCGTTAATAACGGTGAACTTAAAACCGGTACTCCATTTGTAGAGGGTGCTGTTGTTACTGCTGAGGTTATCAATGAAGGTCGTGACCGTAAAGTCGTGATCTACAAAAAACGTCGCCGTAAAGACAGTAAATTGAAACGTGGTTTCAGAAGAGATCACACACGCGTTCGTATCGTTAAGATCGCTGCGTAATTCATTTAAAGAATAGTAGGAGAATAGCATGGCTCATAAGAAAGGTCAGGGTAGTACACAGAATAACCGCGATTCAGCGGGACGTAGACTCGGTGTCAAAAAATACGGTGGTGAATTCGTAAGAGCAGGTAACATCGTTATCCGCCAACGCGGAACAAAAGTTCACCCGGGTAAAAATATGGGTATGGGTAAAGACCACACATTGTATGCGTTGGTTGACGGTGTCGTTGCATTTGAACGCAAAGACAAAAAACGCAAACAAGTTTCTATCATCCCTGCCGCTTAATTTTCTCAAAGATTCACATCGGGCTTTCGCCCGATTTTGATACAATTTCCAAAATTATCTTTTTAATTGTGTACTTTAATGACGAAGTATAGTGTTAAGCAAATAATAATTGTCTCATCCGAGGCAAATGTTCAAAATAACTTTAAGGACATCCATGTTTAGTGATAGTGTAGAAATTACCGTCTCATCCGGAAAAGGGGGAGCAGGGTGTGTTGCTTTCAGACGGGAAAAATACGTCCTTCAAGGTGGTCCAAACGGCGGTGACGGCGGTAAAGGGGGCGATGTATATTTTAGAGTTGATAACAATACACACACCCTCGCCCATTTCCAAGGGAACAAAAATCTAAAAGCCGACAAAGGACAGCCGGGTTCCGGCTCGAACATGGCAGGTAAAGCGGGTAAACGACTTGTTGTTGTCGTTCCACCCGGAACGCAGGTTGTTGATGTCGAAACAGGCGAAGTTTTATTGGATCTTCTTGAAGACGGTAAAGAGGTTCTCTTTTTAGAAGGAGGACGCGGTGGACTTGGAAATGTCCATTTTAAATCTTCAACTAACCAAAAACCGATGTATGCACAGCCGGGTGAACCGGCTGTTACACGGGTTGTCCGGCTTGATCTTAAATTGATCGCTGATGTCGGGCTTGTCGGTTTTCCGAATGTCGGTAAGTCAACCTTGATCTCTACAGTTTCAAATGCCCGTCCGGAAGTGGCAAATTATGAATTTACTACATTGACTCCGAAACTCGGACAAATCAATATCGGTGAGTTCGATTCGTATATTATGGCAGATATTCCCGGTATCATCGGTGGAGCATCAGAGGGGAAAGGGCTTGGTCTTAAATTCCTACGACATATTGAACGTACGAAAACATTGTTGTTTATGATTGATTTGGCATCGTACCATGAGTTAGAATATCAGTACGAAACGCTAAAGCAAGAACTCGAAAAATTCTCACCCTTATTGGCAGAACGTAATTTTGCAATTGCATTGACCCGTGCCGATGCGATGAGCCCCGAAGAGGCGATTGAAAAAACCAATGCCTTTTTGAAATTGGTTAATCTGGCTCCGGTAACCAAAAGTCGTTTTGCTTTTAGTGAAGAGTATCCGGTTTATGAACAAGAAGATTTTGATAAAGCGTTTTATGATCGTACAAAACCGGCATTTATCGCTCCGATCTCTTCGGCGATCAATCTCAATATCAAACCTTTAACGTATGCACTTTATCAAATGGTCGTAACGGAGCGCAAATGAAGCGGATCGTCGTTAAAGTCGGAAGTGCTGTTTTAAGCGAACAGAACCGTATTGCAAAAGACCGCATGCAAAATCTGGTCGATTTTATTGCCGAGCTCAAAAAGAGCTATGAAGTGATCCTTGTCTCTTCCGGTGCAGTCGCTGCAGGGTATACAGAACTCAAACTTGATAAAAAAATTTTAGCGAACAAGCAAGCCCTTGCTTCTATCGGTCAGCCGATATTGATGAACAAATATCGAAAGATGTTTGAACACCATAATATTCTCCCTTCCCAAGTATTGGTAACAGCAGCCAACTTTAATACGGATGAGCAGTCTCAAAAAGCTAAAGATACGATTGAAACGCTCCTTAAACATAATGTAATTCCTATTATTAATGAAAACGATGCAACTGCAACAGAAGAACTTGTTTTAGGTGATAATGATCAGCTATCTGCATATGCCGCTTATCATTTTGGGGCGGATTTATTGGTTATATTATCAGATATCGACGCCTATTACGACAAAGATCCTCGTACGTATGAGGATGCAATGGTAAGAACACGAATAGAAAGCATTACTCCTGAAGAACTTTTAATGGAAGTTACTCCTAATCACAATTTTGCAACAGGCGGCATTGTTACTAAACTCAAAGCAGCTGATTTTCTTCTCAAACGCGGCGGTGCAATGTTTTTAGCAAGCGGATTTGATCTTAGCGATGCACGCAGTTTTTTGATAGCCGGCGAACATCTTGGCGGCAGTTTGTTTAAAGCCCAAGAGGAACTTTAATTGACCCGTATTATTTTTATGGGAACACCCGAATATGCGGGAACCATTTTAGAGGCTCTGATCCAGGCAGATGATATTGAGATTGTAGCCGTCTATACTCAGCCGGATAAACCGGTGGGCCGTAAAGGAATTTTGACACCGCCTATAGTCAAAGTGTTGGCGGAAAAGGCAAATCTTCGTGTCATTCAGCCGAATCGATTACGAGACGAAGCGGTAGTCAAGGAACTCTTGACGATTCCTTGCGATATGATTATTGTCGCGGCTTACGGACAGATTTTGCCGAAAGCGATTTTAGATCATGCCCCTTGTGTCAATTTACACGCTTCCATTCTCCCTCAATACCGAGGTGCCAGTCCGATTCAGCAAAGTTTATTGAACAACGACCCAATAAGCGGTGTAACAGCGATGTGGATGGATGAAGGACTTGATACGGGAGATATTATCAAGATTGAAACCGTTAGCATCGGTGCGGATGAGATGGTGGAATCGCTGTATAAACGTTTGACCGATACTGCAGTGGATTTGACTCTTGATGTAATCCGCAACTGGAATCGAAAAAGTGCGGTAAAGCAAAATGATGACGACGCGACGCATTGCAAGAAGATTCTTAAATCTGACGGTTTGATCGATTTTTCCGATGCACGCGAAATCTATAACCGCTATCGTGCATTCACGCCGTGGCCGGGTATATTTATCGATTCAGGGTTAAAAATCAAAGCAATGAAACTCGAAGAGGAACTCAGCAGCGGTACGGCTGGAATGATACTTTCTATGGATAAAGAGAGTATCGTCGTTCAATGCGGCAAAGGTTCATTGCGCATTATTAAAGTTCAAGCTCCTTCAAAACAAGAGACCTCAGTCGTTGATTATCTCAACGGAAAACGGATAGGGTGTGGAAATCCATTGGTTTGAGTCGCTTGAATCGACTCAAAGCTTTCTTTTGGAAGAACTTAAAGCTGCACGATTATCTGCCCCGGTATGTGTAGGTGCATCATCGCAAACAATAGGGAAAGGTTCTCGAGGCAATAGTTGGATCAGTGCCACAGGAAACCTTTTTATATCTGTAGCCCTGCCTCGTGCATCCCTTCCTACAGATTTGAGATTGGAGTCTTCATCAATTTATATGGCTTTTTTGATGAAAGAACTTTTGCACTCGTTTGGTTCAAAGGTATGGCTTAAATGGCCCAATGATTTTTATTTGGGAAATAAAAAAATCGGTGGAGTGATCACCAATTTGATTGGGGATACACTTGTATGCGGCATTGGTATTAATCTGATGGAAGCCCCAGAAGATTTTGGAAAAATAGATATTGCGATCAGTGCATATGATTTAACAAAAGCTTATAGTGAGTTGTTTATAAATTTACCATCGTGGAAGCAGATTTTTAGTAATTACCAGATAGAATTTGAAAACAGTAGAGATTTTTTTACCCACAACAATAATGAAAAAGTTGCATTGGAACGGGCCGTTTTATTAGAAGACGGATCGTTAGAATGTGATGGCCAAAGGATATTTAGTTTACGATGAGTGAAGTTATTGTTATTGCCAATCAAAAAGGGGGAGTGGGTAAAACCACGACCGCCGTTAACTTAGCCGCATCCCTAGCCGTTGCTGAAAAAAGAGTATTACTGATCGATGCCGATCCGCAAGCAAACGCAACGACCTCATTAGGGTATCATCGCAACAATTATGAGTTTAATATCTATCATGTACTTATCGGTGCAAAAAAACTTCGTGAAATTATTTTAAAGACGGCATTGCCGAAACTGTTCATCGCCCCTTCGAATATCGGTTTGGTCGGAGTTGAAAAAGAATATTATGATGCGGACAATGCAAAAGGGCGTGAACTGATTTTGAAACGTGCCATTGCTCAAGTCAAAGACGAATACGATTATGTTATTATCGATTCACCACCGGCACTTGGGCCAATGACAATCAATGCACTTTCGGCATCGAACTCCGTCATTATTCCAATCCAATGTGAGTTTTTTGCACTTGAAGGATTGGCGCAGCTTTTGAACACCGTTAAATTGGTTCGTAAGACGATTAATCCAAAGCTGACTATTAAAGGTTTTTTACCGACAATGTACAGTGCTCAAAATAACCTTTCCCGTCAGGTCTTTGCCGATCTACGACAGCATTTTCAGGCTAAGCTTTTTAAATCGGGCGGAAGTGATGAATTTATCGTTATTCCACGAAATGTCAAACTAGCTGAATCCCCGAGTTTTGGAAAGCCGGCAATTTTGTATGATGTCAAATCGAGCGGATC
Organism: Sulfuricurvum sp.; assembly: GCF_028681615.1. Lineage (NCBI taxonomy): Bacteria > Pseudomonadati > Campylobacterota > Epsilonproteobacteria > Campylobacterales > Sulfurimonadaceae > Sulfuricurvum > Sulfuricurvum sp. The sequence continues at coordinate 70,669 of NZ_JAQUHV010000004.1, read as the reverse complement.
TATGGCGTACCAAGATTTGGCACATGCCATTATCGCCTAAAGGAAAAATATGGCGAAAGCATCAGCATTGGGAAGAGGGCTAGGCGCACTTCTAAGTGAAATCGAAGAAGCATATGATAATGAACTTCCAAAAAGAGGCGGAGTAGAAGAGATTTCTTTAAGTAAAATACGTCCAAATCCTTATCAACCTCGTAAACATTTTGATCCTGAATCTTTGGCAGAGCTTGCCGAATCAATTAAAACACACGGATTGTTGCAGCCTATCGTTATCAAAGAAGATTTAGACGGTTTTATCTTGATAGCTGGTGAACGCCGTTTGCGTGCGAGTAAGCTTGCCAAAAATAAAACGATTAAAGCAATTGTTGTTAATGTCAGTGATGAACAGATGCGTCAGCAGGCATTGATTGAAAATATCCAACGTGATGAACTGAATGCTATTGATTTGGCACAAGCGTATCAAGAATTGATCGATATACATGAGTTAACCCACGAGCAGCTTTCCCAAACCGTGCACAAAAGCCGTACTCAAATAACGAATACCTTACGTCTATTGCAGTTGAGTGAAAAAGGACGTAAAGCATTAGTAGAGGGAAAAATTACTGCCGGACATGCAAAAGTCATTATTGGTTTGGAACCAAACGAGCAAACGATGATGATCGATTCCATTATCGGTCAAAAATTGAGTGTTCGGGATGTGGAAAGTATGGTAAAAAAAATTAAACTCCCTTCTCCAACTTCACAAGATTCACATACTGCTGAAGGGCTGAATTTTACTTCAGTAAAAAAACATTTACAGATGCTTGGTTATAAATGTAGCACAAAAGGTTACAAAATGACCATTGAATTTGAAGATAATGATCAAATTGAATCATTTTTAGACCTACTTTCTTAATATCTTTTGACGTTTAACTGTCCCTTCAATTTATAAGTTGTATAATCACGCAACTTTTAGGAGGTGGTATGTTAGATATAAGTCCGATGCTGCTTGGCAGCACACTGATTGTCTTCCTTGTCCTTATTGCCCTACTAAACAGTTTGCTTTACAAACCTCTTTTCAGCTATATGGAAAAACGGGATGCAGATATTAAAAAAGATTTGGAGCAAGTTGGTAACAACGATTCCGAAATCGCTGCATTTCATGCCAAAGCAGAAAAGATTATGAGTGATGCTAAACTGGAAGCAGCGGCATTAAGAGAAAAAGTTATTGCTGAGGCCAAAGCGCTGGCAAATAGCAAAATAGAGACAAAACGTGCTGAATTAGCACTTGAGTACACGAAGTTCGAAAGCGATTTATCGCAAGAGCGCACACAGTTGATTGCAACACTTCAAAATGAAGTTCCTGCATTCGAATCTGCTGTATCAGCAAAACTAAGTCAGATGTGAGGTATGCAATGGGTAAAATAATCGTTACAGTATTACTTCTCAGCGCATATCTATTTGGTTCAGATGCGGCTGGTGAGGGCTCTACGGATATCGTTCAGCGAACGATCAACTTCCTGATTTTTGCCGGAATTTTGTTTTACGTTTTGGCAGAGCCGCTTAAAAACTATTTTAGCGGTAGAAGTTCGGGGATTGCCGATGAGCTAGAAAAAGTTCAAGAGCGTCTTCGAGAGTCAAAACGTCTCAAAGAGGCGGCAGAACACAAAGTCGAAGAAGCGGAACGATTCGCGAGCGAATTAGCAGAGTCAAGTAAAAAAGAAAACAAAATTTTGTCTGACAAAATTTTGGCACAATGTGAGCAAGACTTAGAGGTTATTGCAAAGCAAAATAGTGCATTGATGGAACTTGATAAACGAAAAATGGTTCGTGAAGTCGTAAGTGAGCTTATGAGTGATGTTATGAATCGCAGTAATGAAGCTTTGGGTAAAGAAGCTATGACCGAAATCTTGAAAAAGAAGGTGGCATAAATGCAGTATGAACTCATTGCAAAACGTTACATCAAACCTTTAATGGAAAGCTGTGACGCGGAATCATTGGAAAATTTATCAGCATTACTCAGTAGTGTTGCCGTTGCCTATGATGATCACAAATTCATTGCTATTTTAAATAGCAGTGATGTAAATGCGAATGCTAAATGCCAATTAATTTTGGATATGGTCGCTCCTGCAAACAGTTCAATGGTAAACAACCTTGTTAAATTATTAGCAGAAAACGGTCGTTTACTCTTGATTCCTGTTCTTGCGTCAGAGTTAAAACGCTCGATTGCAAGTTCAAAACGAATGTATAAAGGGCGTATCTACAGCAATAGCGTTGTTGATCAAGCTTCAGTCGATTTGATCGCTCGTGATTTAGGTACTAAAACAGGTACTACAATCACATTAGATTACGTTGCATCAGATTTTGACGGTATCCGCGTTGAAGTTGATGATTTGAACGTTGAGATCAATTTTTCAAAAAGCCGCCTCAATGCTCAACTTGTTGAGCACATTTTAAAAGCAATTTAACCCTCGGGAAAGGAGAAATAGTGGTAGCAAAAGTACAAGCAGACGAAATCAGTTCAATCATTAAAGAACGAATTGAGAATTTCGAACTTAATGTAGACATTAATGAAACCGGTAAAATCATCTCATACGGAGACGGAATCGCTCAAGTTTATGGCTTGAACAACGTTATGGCCGGAGAAATGGTTGAATTTGAAGACGGCACACGCGGTCTTGTAATGAACCTTGAAGAGAGCAGCGTCGGTGTTGTTATTCTCGGTAAAGGGAAAGAACTTCGTGAAGGGATGAGCGTAAAACGTCTTGGTCGTCTTTTACGCGTTCCTGTAGGTAAAGCTCTTCTCGGTCGTGTTGTGAATGCTCTTGGTGAGCCGATCGACGGAAAAGGACCAATTGAAACTACAGAAATGCGTTTCGTAGAAGAGAAAGCTCCTGGTATTATGGCCCGTAAATCGGTTCATGAACCAATGGCAACCGGTATTAAAGCGATTGACGCACTTGTTCCGATCGGACGCGGACAACGTGAGTTGATCATCGGTGACCGTCAAACAGGTAAAACCACGGTTGCTCTAGACACTATCATCAACCAAAAAGGTAATGGCGTTCTTTGTGTTTATGTTGCTATCGGACAAAAAGAATCAACCGTTGCTCAAGTTGTTCGTCGTCTTGAAGAAGCTGGTGCAATGGATTATACAATCATCGTTTCCTCACCGGCTTCTGAAGCGGCAGCACTTCAATTCCTTGCACCGTACACGGGTGTAACAATGGGTGAATATTTCCGTGACAATGCACAACATGGTTTGATCATTTATGATGACCTCTCAAAACATGCGGTAGCATACCGTGAAATGTCATTGATCCTACGCCGCCCTCCGGGCCGTGAAGCATATCCGGGTGACGTTTTTTATCTACACTCCCGTTTATTAGAGCGTGCAGCTAAATTGAATGATGAATTGGGTGCTGGCTCTTTGACTGCTCTTCCAATTATCGAAACTCAAGCGGGTGACGTTGCGGCGTATATCCCGACTAACGTTATTTCGATCACTGACGGTCAAATTTTCTTAGAAACTGATTTGTTCAACTCAGGTATCCGTCCTGCGATCAACGTAGGTCTTTCTGTATCACGTGTCGGTGGTGCTGCGCAAATCAAAGCAACGAAACAAGTTGCCGGAACATTGCGTCTTGACCTTGCTCAATACCGTGAACTACAAGCGTTTGCACAGTTTGCTTCTGATTTGGACGAAGTAAGCCGTAAACAACTTGAGCGTGGACAACGTATGGTGGAAGTGTTGAAACAACCTCCGTATTCTCCACTTTCAGCTGAGAAACAATCATTGATTATTTTCGCAGGTAACGAAGGTTTCCTCGATGATATGTCTGCTTCTAACGTTGTTAGATTTGAAGCGGATCTTTATCCGTTCGTAGAAGCATCTTATCCTCAAATTTTCGAAAGCATTGCTAAAACATCTAAAATTGATGATGAAACGATGGCAACGATGAAAAAAGCACTCGAAGAGTTTAAATCTACTTTCGTTGCTGAATAAGGATCTTTATGGCTAACTTGAAAGAGATTCAACGACAGATTAAGAGCGTTTCCAATACGCAAAAAACTACACGTGCAATGAAGCTTGTCTCTACGGCAAAACTTCGCCGTGCGGAAGAGCTTGCAAAGCGCTCACGTCTGTTTGCACAAAAAACGAATCAAGTGATAGCTGAAATCGCAGGTCGTATCAAATGCAATAAAATCGGCGGGATTGAAAATCGCTGTTTTATTGAAAATGATGCTCCTGAAACAATTGATATTATTTTTGTAACTGCCGACAAAGGTCTATGCGGTGGTTTCAACATGCAAACCATCAAAGCGGTTAAACGTCTTATGACCGGATACAAAAATAAAAATGTCAAAATCCGCCTTCGCGGTATCGGGAAAAAAGGGATTGAGTTTTTTAGCTATAACCAAGTAGAAATGCTTGATGAAGTCAAAAATCTCAGTTCTGCTCCGGATATGCAACGTTCTAGCGAATTTATGACACGATCGATTGAAGATTTCAAAGAGGGTAAAATCGATGCCGTGTATCTTGTATACAACGGATATAAAAACGTTATTACCCAAGAGTTGCATGTGAACCGAGTTCTTCCGGTCAATGTAGACGATTATGATTGTGAAAAATCAAATGAGACTATGCTTGAACTCGAAGCACAAGATGAAGAGAAAATGCTCGATTCATTGGTTACTAAATACGCTGAGTACAATATGTATTATGCGTTAATTGATTCATTGGCAGCAGAGCACAGTGCGCGTATGCAAGCAATGGATGCGGCAACTAACAATGCGAAAGAGATGGTTAACTCGTTGAAAGTCAAGTTTAACAAAGCGCGACAAGAATCGATTACAACCGAACTTATCGAGATTATCAGCGGCGTCGAGTCGATGAAATAATTATGGAGGAAAGAATGATTGGTAAAATTGCTCAAGTAATTGGTCCGGTTGTTGACGTTGATTTCGAAGGTTACCTTCCGACAATCAATGAAGCAATCGAAGTAAATGTAAGTGTAGAAGGGAATACGACTCGTCTTGTTCTTGAAGTAGCATCTCACCTTGGAAACGGTCGTGTACGTACGATCGCTATGGATATGTCTGAAGGGCTTGTTCGCGGTATGAACGCGACAGCTACAGGCGCTCCGATTAAAGTTCCGGTTGGTGAAAAAGTTCTCGGACGTATCTTCAATGTTATCGGTGAAACTATCGATGGCGGCGATCAAGTGACTGATTGTGATACATGGTCTATCCACCGTGATCCTCCACCTCTTGTTGATCAAAGTACAAAAACAGAGATGTTTGAAACCGGTATCAAAGTTGTTGACCTTTTGGCTCCATATGCAAAAGGTGGTAAAGTCGGTTTATTCGGTGGTGCCGGTGTCGGTAAAACCGTTATTATCATGGAACTTATTCACAACGTTGCACACGGACATGACGGTCTTTCTGTTTTCGCCGGTGTCGGTGAGCGTACTCGTGAAGGAAATGACCTTTACCATGAGATGAAAGAATCAAGCGTTTTGGACAAAGTAGCACTGTGCTATGGTCAAATGTCTGAACCACCGGGAGCACGTAACCGTATCGCTCTTACAGGTCTTACCATGGCGGAATATTTCCGTGATGAGAAAGGGCTTGACGTATTGATGTTTATCGATAACATCTTCCGTTTCGCACAATCAGGATCTGAAATGTCAGCACTTCTAGGACGTATCCCGTCAGCCGTTGGTTACCAACCGACATTGGCTCGTGAGATGGGTGCTCTCCAAGACCGTATTACATCAACCAAAAAAGGTTCGATCACTTCGGTTCAAGCGGTATACGTACCTGCGGATGACTTGACTGACCCGGCTCCTGCTTCGGTTTTTGCCCACTTGGATGCGACAACGGTTCTTAACCGTAAAATCGCTGAAAAAGGGATCTATCCTGCGGTTGATCCATTGGATTCAACATCACGCTTGCTTGATCCGCAAATCATCGGTGAAGAGCATTATAATGTAGCACGCGGTGTCCAAAAAACACTTCAAAAATACAAAGATTTGCAAGATATCATTGCGATTCTCGGTATGGATGAGCTTTCTGAAGATGACAAATCTGTTGTTGAACGTGCACGTAAAATTGAGAAATTCCTTTCTCAACCGTTCTTCGTTGCAGAAGTATTTACCGGTTCTCCGGGAAAATACGTTTCTCTTGAAAACACCATCAAAGGGTTCAAAGGAATTCTTGAAGGTGATTACGACCATATGCCAGAAGGTGCCTTCTACATGGTCGGTGATATGAATGAGGCGATTGAGAAAGCTGCTAAAATGAAAAGCAAGTAATTGCTTCTCGCCTTAAAGGAAACACTATGGAAACACTCCAATTAGAAGTGCTAACGCCAAGCGGGTCGATTTTCAACGGTCCTGCTAAAAGCGTCACCCTTCCGGGTGAAGAGGGAGAATTTGGTGTTCTCCCTGAACACGTCTCTTTGACTACATTGCTCCAAGCCGGAGTAGTTGACATTCAAAAAGAGAACGGTAAAACTGAATCGATTGTTGTAAACTGGGGTGTCGTCCAAATCACTGATAATAAAGTGGTTGTATTGGTTGACGGTGCAGTTGCAATTCGTGGTGAGAGTGAAGGGGATATCGCTAAAGCTCTTGATGAGGCGAAATCACTTATCAACAGCATTACCGATTCAAACGTTATGTTTGCCACCGTTTCAGCACGTATCGAATCTGCGGCACACAACTTAGTCTAAACGATGTTTCAGACATTTGCATCTTTTTACGATAAAAGTAACTCGGTAACACTCTTTGTGTTACTGGTGCTTTCTCTTTATTTTATCTCCGTTAATTGGATCTTTTTTTACCGCTTTTTTTCTCTTAACCAGTGGATCAGCACCGAAAATAAATCGCTTGAATCACTGTTATTAGGTTCGCAAAAGATCCCTGATTATGCCTATTTAAAACATTTCGTTGCATCATCTTCGCATTTTTCTTCTTCATTATTTGATATGGCTTCCTATGCGGCAACCAAAGAAGCAACCAAAGGGCTGATGTTTCTTTCTGTAGTAGCATCTACGACACCGTTTATTGGACTTTTTGGTACTGTAGTATCTATTTTGGATACTTTCAAGCACATCGGTGGAACAAATGGGACAATGAGTATCATAGCTTCAGGGGTATCGGATGCTTTGGTAGCTACCGCATCGGGGATATTTGTTGCTATTTTCGCTTATACCTATCATCAAATATTGAAACGCAGAGCCTATGAGCTTTCGGGTCTTATTCGTATGCAAGGTGATGCGCTCCTTTCCAAAGAGAAATGACTATGTTTGATTGGGATGAAAAACCGGAACTCAACATTACTCCGCTTGTCGATGTAATGTTGGTTCTCCTTGCAATTTTGATGGTCATTTCTCCAAATATCGTGTATGAAGAGCTGATTCGCCTTCCTAAGGGTTCAGCTCAACATGAACTGACTAAAATTCCTCCTGTAAATATTACGATCAGTAAAGATGGTGAAGTCACGGTAAATAAAGAGCCGTTTAAACTAGATACTTTCGCAGATAACTTTGCTCTCTTTGCTCAGACACTTGATCACAAAGCGACTGTGCTTATCAGTGCAGATCAATCTCTGGACTATGGAAAAGTGATGTCAATTTTGGGTGCAGTCAAACAAGCCGGATTTCGAGATGTATCATTAGCTACTAATGGTTAAATGTATTTTAGAGCAACCACAGGTGCTGTCAAATGGGTTTTAATCATGAACGTTATTTTTTTCTAAGCGGGCTTATCTCTATAACCCTTTTTGCATTTCTTCTTTTTTTAGCAGGGTACAATTTTATTTTTTCTCCGAAAGTCGAACAGTTTGCGATGACAAAAAGTGAGTTCATTTCTGTTTCACTTGCTGTAAATAATACAAAAAGTACAGAACATACTGAACCCTCTCCAAAAGTAGAAGTAGAAAAATCAGAATCAGCTGCTGAACCGGAAAAACCGGCTGTTCAACCTGAAAAGGTTCCTGAGATTTCGGATCTTTTTGCACAAGTGAAGCCTCAAAAAACCATTAAAAAACCTCTTGAAGACAATAAACAAAACGAACAGCTGAATAAATTGGAGAAAGAGCTTTTAACTCACAAAGATACGCCAAACTTTACTGACAAAGTGAATAAAGTTGAACTTGCAAAACCATCTGTAAAAATGGTTGTTCAAGGTGGATCAAGCGGACCGATTGTTAACGAATACCATGCTAAGATTCAGGCGCTGGTTTATACCAACTTTCATCCGCCTGCCGGAAGTGCGGGAGCAGTTGCCAGAGTGCGTATGAATATTAGCGGATCAGGGAAATTGATCAGTTATCGAGTCTTGAGTTATTCTGCTAACACCTCATTTAATAGTGAAGTTGATTGGTTGAGAGATCGCTTGAGTGTGATACGTTTTCCGGATCATCCTGAGGGCAAAGATACGGTGTTGGAATTTATATTAACCGCTAAGGAGTAGTTTTTTGAAATTTATTGGTATTTTTTTAATTTTAATACAATTTTTATGGGGATCGGATGCCACTATTGAAGTGGTTAAAGGGGTTGAAGGGTCTGTCCCGCTAGCCATTGAAGATTCAAGCCCTCTCAGTAATGACATGAGCCAAAAATTTGCCAAAATGTTGGCTGCGGATATGAATGTGGTTTCCTTGTTTACAGTTGATGAAAGCTATGCAACCGCACCATTTGATTCGCTTGTACCCGCTTTAAATCATAAAAATGCGCAGTTTTTATTACGTTACCGTCTTCTTGATGATGGTGCAGGAGGGGTACGAGCGGATATCAAATTACTCCGAAACGGTGCCGATGTATTTGTAAAAAGTTATATTTTAAAGCAAAGTGAGATGTTGGTATTTCTTTCTCATTCGATAGCGTACGATATCAATGGTAAGCTTGGCGGGTCTCCGATCGATTGGATTAAGCGGAAGGTACTTTTTATTCGTCAAAGCGGGCCGAAACGATCTGATATTGTCGCAGCCGATTATACGCTTTCCTATCAGCGGGTTATACTAAGCGGAGGTCTGTATGGGTTTGCTAAATGGGCAAATCGTGAGCAAACTGATTTATACTATACATCACTTTTGGACTTTAAACCGACAATTTATAAAATGAATCTTTCGAACGGCCATAAAGAAAAATTGATCAGTTCCGATGGAATGGCGGTATGTTCAGATGTAAGCGAAGACGGTAAACGTTTATTATTGACATTGGCACCTGAAGGTCAGCCGGATATTTATCTCTACGATCTGAATACTCAAAGCAAGACTAGAATTACCAATTATTCAGGGATTGATGTTAATGGACAATTTATGGGGGATGGCTCGATAGCATTCGTATCAAATCGTATAGGATATCCGAATATTTATTCTACCCGGCCGAATAGTTCAGCCGTAACACCATTGGTGTATGACGGTAAAAACAATTCATCACTCAGTTCGTATAAAAACCTTCTCGTTTATAAAGCACGTGAAAGCAGCGGGACGTATAATGGGAATAGTTTCAATCTGCATCTGTTGTCGCTTAATTCAGGTGCCGTAAAACGGTTGACGGCTAGCGGAGAGAATGATTTTCCACGTTTCTCGCCTGATGGTGAAGCGATTCTCTATATCAAACAAGAAGGTTCGAGAAGTTCAGTAGGAGTAATTCGTTTTGGAGTGAATAAAAGCTTTGCATTCCCATTGAAATTAGGACGAATCCAGTCAATTGATTGGTAGTGTTAATTATATTTCGGTATCATAGCAAAATATTTATATCGTAGAGGAGATGTCATGATAAAAAATGTTGCTTTTTTAAGTGCAACGGTTGCAATGTTGGTTTTAAGCGGATGTAGTTCTAAAGAACCTGCAATTGATGCTACTGCAAATGGAAACGGAACGTCAGTCGGGACAAATGCTAATGCAAATGGAACAACTGGAACGGATAGCGGTGCTGTGATCGCTCCGATTACGAATGCTAATGCAAACGACGCAAGTGCTGCAGGTGCGAACGCAACGAACGGGTCGGATGGTCAATTAACAAGTATTCTTTTCGACTTTGATAAATTCAATATTCGTGAAGACATGCAAGCTTCAATGGCAAAAGACGCTCTTTTGGTAAAAGGTAAAGCGGTTAAACTTGAAGGAAACTGTGACGAATTCGGTAGTGACGAGTACAACTATGCACTTGGTCTTAAACGTGCCAATGCTGTTAAATCAGAATTAGTTAACGCTGGCATGAACGCTGATTCTATTACTATGATTAGTTACGGTGAAGGAAATCCGGTTTGTTTGGAAAAAACCCAAGAGTGCTGGGCTAAAAATCGTCGTGTAGACTTTAAACTTCCGTAAATGCGTCTTTTAGTAATTTATTTACTCTCTCTTTCAGTCATTGCCTCGGCTGCGGAACCTTCGGTTTTCGGAGCAGGGGATCTAAACGCTCCCAACCCTTACGGTCTTACTCATGAAGAGAAACTGATTCTCGAAAATAAAAAAGAACTTCAGTCTGTTATCCAAAAAAACAATGCGCAAAGCTCTAAAGTAGAAACAGTTACGGAACGGCTTGACGGGATGCAGGGAATACTGGAAGGGTTAAGTCAAAAAAGCAATGAAAATACATTGGCGCTTCAGCGGTTGAATGAGAAGTACAGTACGGACAGTAATATTTCTTCGACGCTTGATCAACTGGGAAAACAAGTTGAAGCCAATACTGAGAACATTGCTCAATTTAAAACGCTGCTTGAAGAACTCTCCCATGTTGTTGACGGAATCAATGCGGATTATGTCACAAAAGATCAGTTTGCAGCTTTAATTAAACAGCTCAAAGTGAATCTCCCTAAAAGTTCAGTCCAGGCGGCAACCGTTTCTGAAAAAATGGATAATTCCTCGATAGAACAGCAGGCAAACAAACTTTTTTCGCAAAAAAAATATGCAGAAGCGCAAACGTATTTCGAGAAATTAGTTCAAAAAAAGTATAAAACTTCTGAATCACTCTTTATGGTCGGTGAGACTCTCTTTGAGCGACAATCGTACAAAGAGGCGATATCGTACTATAAAGACAGTGCATCACGAAATGAAAAGGCACTTTTCATGCCGACTCTTTTACTCCATTCGGGTATTTCAATGGAAAAAACCGGGGATAGCGCAACGGCAAAAGCATTTTATCAGGCAACCGTGTCTAAATACGGCGGCAGCGGAGCTGCCAAAGAGGCACAAGAGCGTTTATCTAAATTAAAATAATAGTCGTTTCTCTAAATGACCGTTTTCAGCCTCGTTAGAGGTAAATGTGCTAAAATCGCACAATCTAAAGTTAAGGCATTAAAATGGCAATTGAAAATAATCAAATCGTATCGATTGAATACGAAGTACGTGACGGCGGAACTGTAGTTGATAGTAACGTAGGTGGACATCCATTGACGTTTATGTTTGGAAAAGGACAAATTATCCCTGGCCTTGAAGCGGGAATCGCACACATGAATATGGGTGATAAAGGTGATGTTCTCGTAAAAGCGGCAGATGCATACGGTGACTACAATGAAGAAGCTCAACAAGAACTTCCACGCGAGCAATTCGCAGGGATCGATTTGAACGTAGGTATGACACTTTACGGCCAAGGCGAAGACGGCGGAACTGTACAAGTTATGGTTAAAGAGATTAAAGACGATGCCGTTATTATCGATTTTAATCATCCTCTTGCAGGAAAAGATTTGATGTTTACCGTAACTATCTCTAATGTACGTGATGCGTCTGCTGAAGAAGCAATGACAGGTATCCCTGCAGAAAATAAAGTGGATGATAGCGGATGTTGTGGAAGCGGCGGTAATCACGGCTGTGGATGTCACTAATTTTTTAACCGCATCGAACGCTTCGATTGAAGCGTTTAAAACGGCAAATTTACTCAAAGGTCTCGGAGTAAATGCCATTATTTTCGGAGAACGCGGGACGGGTAAGCTAACTCTTGCCCGCTATATCCTTCCTCATGCACCTATTATTGATGCAGGACATTTTGATGAGCTTTTGGATGCATTGGAATCACACAGTGACGTCATCATTCATCATCTTGATAATGTTGCAAATCTTAAACGCTTAATCGAAACGATCCAAAAAACACGCACCCGTGTCATCGCAACCGGTGGTTTTCGATATTCCCAAGACCAATTGGATGAGATTTTTACAATACGGCTCGCTTTACCGCCTTTAAGTGAGAGAATTGAAGATGTCGAAGTTTTGATTGATGCTTTTGTCAAAGAAGCGCGTCAGACACTCGGGAAATCTGACCCATTTGATTTAAGCGGCTTTATCCCTGATTTGAGTGAAAATGCTATTTCACTTCGACGGCAAGTGTATTTGCACTATCTCTTCGACAGTATTAATGAGAATGATTTGATGGGTATCATGGAACATTATCTCATTGATAAACTCGGCAGCAATAACGATTACCGGCAGTTTTTACATCTGTATGAAGTTCCGCTTATCCGTGCGGGAATTAAACGGTTTAAATCGCAATTACAGCTATCGGAACGATTGGGATTAAACCGAAATACATTGCGTAAAAAAATTTCGGATCATGCCGAATATCAACTAGAAACGAAGGAGAATTAATGTCAAAAAAAATCGCTATGATTTTTCCCGGTCAAGGGTCTCAAAGTGTTGGGATGGGAAAATCGTTTTATGAAAACAGCGCGCTTGCACGCGAAATGTTTGAAAAAGCGGGTGAACGAATCGGCGTTGATTTTACCAAACTTTTATTTGAACCGAATGAACAATTAGATCAAACTGAATATACTCAACCTGCCATTTTATTGATTTCGATGATTGCGTATAAATTGTTTCAAGAAGCGCATCCTACAACTGCAACTATGTTTTTAGGGCACTCTTTAGGGGAGTTCAGTGCATTATGTGCAAGTGGTGCCATCGACTATGTAGATGCGGTCGAATTGGTGCACAAGCGCGGAAAACTGATGAGCGAAGCGTGTGAGAGTATTAATGCCGGAATGATGGCCATTTTGGGATTGGACGATGCCGTTGTCGAAGAACTATGTACAAAAGCCAATGGTGAAGGTAAACGTGTCTGGCCGGCAAACTTCAACCAAAACGGTCAATTAGTCGTAGCCGGGATTAAAGAAGATTTACAAGCTATGGAGAGTGTTTTCAAAGAAGCGGGTGCAAAACGGGCATTGCTTTTGAATATGTCGATCGCAAGCCATTGCCCATTGCTTTCAAGTGCGATGGAACCGCTCGGCATTGCGATGGAACAAATGGTTTCAAACACGTTTAGTGCTCCTATCGTATCCAATGTCACGACTGAAAAGTATATGAATAAAGATGATGCGTTGAAATTATTGAAAATACAACTGATTCAGCCGGTGAAATACAAACAATCGATTGAAGCAATCGCAGGTGAAATCGATCTTATGATCGAGTTTGGAAACGGTGCGGTTCTCAAAGGCTTAAACAAACGTAATGCCCCAGACATTGAAACTTATGGTATCTCCGATATGGACTCTCTGGCAAAGGTTTGTGAAGCACTCTCATGAAGATTGCCCTGATACAATCCGCTCCCAAACTGAACCGATCCAATTTGCACGATGTGCTGAGATTGGTACATGAGCATAAAGATGCGGATGTTGTCATCTTCCCTGAACTCGCATTGAGCGGGTATCTGCTCCAAGACAAGCTGTATGAAGACGCGTGGAAAATAGAAGAACTTAATGAATTGTCGCTTGCCAGCAATGAGTGTGACATTGTCATTGGTGCGGCGCTTTGGGATGAAGGTAAGGTGTATAACTGTGCGCTTTATTTTTCCAAGGGACATGTGATCCATATTCACCGTAAAAACCATTTGCCAACGTACGGAATGTTTGAAGAAGGACGCTATTTTACGGCAGGAGATGAGATAACATCATTCATGACTCCTTATGGTGAAGCGATCATGGTGGTGTGTGAAGATGTGTGGCGTGCAGAGACGATCGCTGCTATCGCGGCATCTGAAGCACAGATTGTGTATGTTTTGGCTGCCTCACCCGCGCGCGGGTTTAACGATGAGGAACTCGAGATTCAGTCTCAATGGGATGCACTTTTAAAAACTACCGCTTTACTCAGTCATAATTACGTCGTATTTGTAAACCGTGTCGGATTCGAAGACGGTTTGGGGTTCTGGGGAGGGAGCCGTGTCGTCTCTCCAATGGGAGCTGTTGAGACAGTATTACCCCTTTTTGAATCCTCATGGACTTCGATTGAGTTGAATAACAGCCTCCAAAAAGTGGGACGCTATTTAGCGAAAAATTTTTGATCAAAGGGAATCAGTGAAAATAGCAATTATGGGGGCAATGCGCGAAGAGATTGACCCGATTTTAGAGAAGTTTGAATCGTATAAAACGTTTGAGTATGCCGGTAATGTATTTTATACCTGTACCTATGGTGTTCATGAATTGGTCATTGCGTATTCAAAAATCGGTAAAGTTTTTTCAGCGATTACCGCTTCTGTGATGATTGAGCGTTTCGGTGCGCAGGTGTTGTTATTCAGCGGTGTCGCCGGAGGGATCAGCAAAGAACTCAAAATCGGTGATTTGATTATGGCAAGTGCACTATGCCAGCATGATGTCGATATCACTGCATTCGGCCACCCGTACGGATTTATCCCTGAAGGGTCGGTAATGATCGAAACAGACAGCGATTTACGGTCGCTTGCGGCAGAGATTGCAGTCGATATGAGTATTGACCTTTATGAGGGAATTATTGCAACAGGCGATCAATTCGTTGCGTCAGCAGAGCGAAAAGCATGGATCGAAAAAACGTTTAATGCGGATGCCTTGGAAATGGAAGGGGCAAGCGTAGCCTGTGTATGCCACAACTTCGGGATCCCGTTTTTTGTGCTGCGGGCTATCAGTGACAGTGCTGACGGCGAAGCGGGCGTTGATTTTGATACGTTCTTGCAAAGTTCGGCACAGGTCAGTGCAAAATTTATTTTAGAGATGGTAAAACGCATTGGCGATTAAACTCAGTAAAAAAATCATGCGTCAAATCGGACGTACCAATGCTACATTCGGTCTCATTGAAGAGGGGGATAAAATCCTTGTCGGATTGAGCGGAGGCAAAGATTCGCTTACGATGATCCATGCCATGATGGAACAGCAGAGGCGTGCCCCGTTTTCCTTTGAGATTATTGCGGTAACGGTAACGTACGGGATGGGTGAGGATTTAACTCGATTGAGTGCTCATTGTGAAGAATTCGGTATCCCTCACCGAATTTACGAGACCAATACCTATGAAATCGCGGGAGAAAAGATTCGCCAAAACTCATCGTTTTGCAGCTTTTTTTCCCGTATGCGGCGCGGTGCACTCTACAGTGCGGCGATTGAGTACGGATGCAATAAGGTAGCGTTGGGCCATCACCTCGATGATGCGGCAGAAAGTTTCTTTATGAATTTTATCTATAACGGTCATATGCGTGCTCTTGCACCTAAATATAGGGCCGGGAACGGGCTCATTGTTATCCGCCCGCTCATACAGCTTCGAGAGCGTCAGCTTGCTGCGTGTGCATTGGAAAATGATATGCCGACGATTGGTGATGAGGCCTGTCCATCGATGCGTTTCGATGTAAAAATGCCTCATGCGCGTGCTTCTATGAAAACGATGCTGTTTGAGATGGAACAAAAATATCCGGATCTCTTTGTTTCGATCAACTCGGCCTTCGGTCATATCAGCGATGATACGTTTTTTGACCCGACACGCTTCAACATGTAACAAATGTTATACACTTTTATGAGCAAAGCCCATAAAAGTGGCAGGGACTAAAGTCCCTACAGCCCCCTAAAGCTACCCGCATCGAGTGCGGGAGAGTTCTATAACAAACTCACCACTTTATGATCCGCACGGCTCAGTGACAGCTGTGCGATCTCTTCCACACTAAACCACTCATACCCCTCCGGCAGAACGCTTTCAGTACACAGATATACATGAGCCTCTAATGTGAAGTGGCTGTAGTTTTGTATAATTTCCCCTAAATATTTCATGTGGATATCAGGCTTATCTTCACTTTCATAAAAGCTCCATAATCCGGATAAAAACCGTGTTCTTCGCTGGATAAGAGCATAGCGATTTTCTTTTTGATACACAATGATATTTCGGAATCGAACAGGTTTTATTTTTTTTGCTTTGGAAGCGGGATAGGCGAGGGGAGAAGTTTTCCCCAGGCAGCTTTTTTCCAGCGGACAGAGGGGACAGAGCGGTTTTTTGGGCAAACAGATTGTGGCGCCGATGTCCATCATCGCTTGATTGTATTCGAACGGATGTGCCGAGTCAAAAAGAGTGTAGGCATAGTCCCATAGCTTTTTGTCGTTACGCTCCGTCAATGCGTAATAACGGTGAAGTATCCTTTTGACATTGGCATCCATAATCGGGAGAGGTTCACGGTAGGCAAAAGCGGCAATGGCGTGTGCGGTGCTTTGCCCTATGCCGGGCAGGTTAAGGAGGTCTAGTGCATTGTCCGGGAGTTGTCCGTTGCATTGGCGTGCGGCAGCATAGAGATTACGTGCACGGGTGTAGTATCCCAGCCCTTCCCACATTTTCAGGACATCATCCAGATCTGCTTCTGCCAGAGCGGTTAATGTCGGAAAGCGTTCCAAAAAAGGGAAATAAAATCGTTCCAGTACCGTTTTGACTTGGGTTTGCTGAAGCATTATCTCACTAACGTAGATTGCATAGGGATCCGGATTTGTACGCCATGGAAGGTCATGGCGACCATGGTCTGCGTACCATTGTAAAAGGGTGGCATGGGGAGAAGTATTCATGCAGCAATTGTACAGAAGGAGGACTTAGTGCTCACTTCTGAACGGATCGATCGCTAACAGCAAGACAGGAAGGATAAAAAGATCGGTTAGGAGTGAGAGGAGGACTAAGACAGCGCCGAACCCGCCGATAAGCTGAAGCGAGTGTATCGGAGTAAAGGCCAAAAAAGTAAAGATAGCCGCAAGCATCAAAGACCCGATTACGACAGGAATCCCCGCATAAAAGAACATCACTTCCAGAGAGTGGCGTTGTGTACGGCCGAAATAGCGGCTTCGGAAATATTTGAAAGCAAAATGGACAGTGGCATCCGAGGAGAGACCGACGCTTAATGTCATTGCTATAAGCACTTCGAGGCTGAGCGGTATGTGCATTAGTTCGATAAAGAGCCCAAACCATACAATCGGAATTGCATTGGCGATAAATCCTACCCAGATCAAGTTGTATTTTCGGAAGATTCGACCCATGATAAGGCCGATAATCACGAGAACGCTTAATAAGGAGATTCCTAAAAGCATGACATTGTCAATCTTGGCATTGGTGATAAGACTGTCATAATCGGCAAAATAAATAGGGAGCTTCTTATACGATTGGAGCCATTGCATAACGGCAATCTTATCAGCATGGTCAAGATGGATCGTGATCGTCAATGCCCCGTTTTCAAAATAGTTTTGTTCCAAATCATAGAGTTCGAGAAAGAAAAGTGCCTGCATGAGATTTTGTTCATCGCATGTGGTTGTTCCGGTATTGGCAAGATTCAGTAATGAAAGAACGGTAGCAACAGAGGTGACTTCTCCGACTCCTTTGTTGGATTGTTTGAGATCTTGTTCGAATTGTTTAAGCGCAGTGACGGTTTTTAAATCAATCTGCTTATAGGGGACTTTGGCGATGATCGTATGGTCATTGACGCTTTGGGCAAAAAGGCGTTCCGGATTCGTTATCATGAAGTAAGCGCCCAACGCTGCCACGATAGTCGTTGCTCCTAAAAAGAGGAGAAGATAGTTGCGATTGTAATGGACTTCGTTTTTGGCAAACAGATAGCCGTAGCGACCAAATTCGACTTTGGGATGAAGGACGCTGAAATAGCTTAATAAAGCGGGAAGAAGCGTGATATTCAGAAGATAAGAGATAACGGATGCAAAGATGATACTGAGACATAAGAGTCGGATAATAGCCGAATCTACCCAGAGAAGCGAGCCCAATCCCAGTAACGTAATAATGGAAGTCCAAAGGGCAGGGGTAATATTGCGATTGATTGCTTTGAGAAGCGAACGTTCACTGTCAGCTTTGTAGTGGGAAACATGCCATCGATAATAAAAATAGAGACTGTCTACAAGGGCTATTCCTGAAACCATGAGGGTGAGTGCGATGTAGACTTTAGAGATTCCGGTCAGAAGCCATATCAGGGTAAAGGTACCGATCAACGTAAACAGTACCACTGCCAGGGAAGTAAAAATAGAAACGTAGTTTTTGAAAATGAGACGAAAGATGATGATGAGGATAGCAAGGGTAAGCAGCGTGTAGCTTAGTAGTGATGTCCACTTCATCGGAGTATCTTCCGTCGTAAAAAACGTATGATGGAAAGGGATCGCAATGGTGTTTATGGAAATAGGGGAAGATGAATAGATATAAAAATGAAATGCTTTAAAGCTTGGATCAACGTATTGGGCATATGGGGTGTGGAAAACACGGATCAAGTGTTTGAGTTCGGTCACATTAAGATCGGTGATATTGAGCGCTTCTACAAGCGATGAATCTTCTCCGTCCGTGTTATTGTGGATATAGTAGGTACTGAATAACGAATCGACCCGTGTAACTGAAGGAATTTCATTCAGACGGGTATGTAAATGTTCGAGCTCCAACTTGGTTTTCTCATCGAAGGTGCTGATATCAATATCCAGTCGACTGACATATCCCGCACTGAGTTCGTGAGAGAGTGTCTTTTGATACTCTTTGGACTCTTCTAACCATAATAGGCTGTCGGAAGAGATAAATATCGGTTTGAAAAAAATGAGGGCGATAATGCCTAGGAGTGTATAGAGAGCCAAAATGTAAGGACGATAACGTTTGATAAACCGTACATAGCGGGTCATATTCGGGGTATCGTAGTACATTATTTCTCTCTTTTGACCATGATGATATAGGGGCGTTTGTAAATGTCGAGTGTTTGGGCGACATTTGAAATTTGAGCAATTTTACCTGAAACTGAAGGGTTTATAGTGTCACTTAGGTTTTGATCTTGAATCATTACCCGCTTTAGGGCATCCAGAGGATTGGAAGAACTGTATATTTTTGCGATCATCTCCGCAGAGTTAAAGCGCTTGAGTTCGTAGAGAAAAAAATAGTAGGTATATTTTGAACGCATTTTACTGTTTTCGTCGATCAACGAGAGAAAGTTTCTGGAATTCGGGCAATAGGGATCGATGAAAACATAGACTTTTGTCGGTCCTTCACCGAGAATAAGAGCATCATGCTCAATCGTTTGAAGGTAAGGAAGACTCTGGCTTAGCGGCAGTTTCGGCCGATCCTGCGGTTCGTTTGCATACAGAAAAAAGCCGTTCAAAAAAAGTATCCAAAAAATTTTTTTACACAAAGTTTTTCATTCCTAGTGGCAGTTGTAGCGCAACTATATCATATCATCATTACTTATAGGTGATGAAAATGTGATCACTGAACACGATACAATTGCAAATTAAAGAGAATGAAGCGTTATAAAGAGGACAGATGGAGACCGTAGAGGGAGTTTTTAGCGATATTATCGAGATCAAAGGGTCTAAATTTATCGCTTTTTTGATGCCGATATCACTCTATGATGAGGAGATGAAACGATTGAGGGAACTTCACCCTAAAGCGGTCCATTTTGTCAGTGCGTATCGCAGCCTCAATGAGTTTGATCAAATCGTCGAATACTCTAGTGATGACGGAGAGCCAAAAGGGACATCCGGCAAACCGACGCTAGCGGTATTGCAGGGACATGATCTGATCAATGCGGCGATCATTACGGTCCGCTACTTCGGCGGGACAAAGTTGGGGCCGGGAGGGCTGGTCCGGGCGTATGCCGAAGCGGCAAACGCTGCTTATGCACAAGCGGATTTACGCCCGTATGAGAAACTTTTTAACCAAAAAATCGAGTGTGACTATTCACATGTCTCTATGGTCGAGTATGAATGTTTACAGCAGCATATTCGGATTTCAACGAAAGAGTTCGGTGAAAAAGGGGCGGTTTTTACGATCGAAGGGACAGCGGAAAATTTAGAACGGTTTTATACGGCGCTCGGTAGAACGGTACAAAAAATATAGCTACTCTTTGCTCCACAGTTTTTCATTGAGCTTTAGTTCTTCAACAATTCCGATTGTATTGCGCAATGTATGGAGATATTCCATCGCCTGCTTATAATCCAAAAGCGATTTAAAAACGGTCGGTTCAAACAGATTTTTTCCGGTTCCGATAGCGATATGGATATGATTTTGGACAAATGAGATAAAAAGCGGATAGGAGATTTTTTTCTGGAACTCAACGATGCGCATCATCATCGAGTGGCTCAGGATATAGCGTGCTTCGATGGGGTCGTCGCCGTAGACGACAAACTTTTTTTCAAATATCGGATCATCCAGCTGTATGACTTTTCCGCGCGATATATTGATGGATTGAAGCCATCCGCCGATTAAATTCCCGAAAGTTTTTTCAGCCAGATCGGGGAGTATGACGGTTTTACTTTTGAAATTTTTGTTAAACTCCGCGACGAGAAAAAGCCCTCGAAAGAGGGTATGCCACTGTGTACGTCCTTTGGAATCACGGGTTTGGTATTCGGCGTGGATATCCGAAAATTCGATCGGGACACCGTCGATAGAACCTTTGACATAATCGTTTCCGGTGTAACGGTCGATAGAGTGTTGAAACAGATTTGAGCGTTCAAAGAGGTACTGCGAGACGATAAAATCAGGATTGTAGGACAGATGCGAATCAATCGCTCCGATAAGAGGGGTAATGATGTGATTTTTGAAATCTTTTGCATAGCCTTGGGTCATAGTGCGGTACGTGATCAAAGCGATTAAAACAAAGCCTACGGCAACAGCAATCATCAACGGATGAAACAGCCCGAAGTTTTTTCCCATCCAAAGTGCGACAATCAGAAAAAAAACGGTTCCTATCCCTCCGTACCATTTGAGCTGCGAAAGGATATGAATACGCGTTTTCTCCAGCTCTTCGAGATAGGGGTATAGCTCTTTGTAATAAAAATCGGTGAGTTCAGAGATGGATTTCATTAACGATTAAAGAGCTCATGGACATTGACGTTTTGACGTTCTGCAATGGTGATTTCAAATACGGCCCGGCGTTGGAGATTCATCCATCCGGCGATGAGGTTGGTCGGGAACATTTCGATGGCGTTATTGAGATCGGTAACCGCTTGGTTGTAGGCACGGCGTGCTGCGGAGATCTGCTCTTCGATTTCGCTGAGTGAACGTTGCAGATGCATGACATTTTCGTTGGCTTTGAGTTCGGGATAGTTCTCTATGGCAACGGTAATTGCCCCAAGAGCAGCAGAGAGTTTGGTATCGAGAGCGATTTTCTGATCATCACTGAGGTTGGGTTTCATGGCTTGCGCACGAAGTGCCGTTACATTTTCGAGAATCCCTTTTTCGTGCTCCATGTATCGTTCGACAGAGGCCACGAGATTCGGGATAAGATCGTACCTCTTTTTTAGCACGGTATCTACCCCTGCAAAGATATTATCGACCTGATTCTTTTTTCCGATAAGCGAGTTGTACATCAAGATCGAAATGATGGCAAGAATACCGAGAATGATTAAAAATATCTGCATACGATTCCTTTTGAAACATAGATTAGGATTATTGTATCTTTTTTTAGGGCATAGGGTCTATATAATGGAAAAAATTAATGGCTTTTTGAGTTAATAGGGTGTAAATTCTCTTAAAAGAGCAAAGGAGGTTTCCGATGACAGTCAGTTCCTATCTTTTTCAAAGCCCGTATTCACAGCCTGTTCAAATAGGGCGTCCTGATCCGTCGGCTCAAGCACAAAAAAGTGATTCCGCTACACAGAATTTGGCAAAAGATACAAAAGTTTCGGCTCCGGCACAAACAGAAGTAAAACCGACGCAAGAGACGGGTGTATCGATCAACCTGACGGCATTATCCGGTAGTGAAGGGCAGAAAGCGGCCAATGTATTTAATGCGGCAAATATAAAGGTGCAGGCACAAAGTGCATATCAGAACAGTTAAAGAAGAGGATTTGAATGAAAAAATACATGAGTGCATTAGTACTGACATCATTAGTAGTAAGTACTAATGGAATATCGCAAGAGCTTACATCTCATCAAAATACTCAGAAACAAAAAACAGACAATCTAAAAAATCAAAAAAAAGTGTTAGACGCTCCTCAAAAGCTTAAAGTGGAAACGGTTGAAAGAAACGAAGCGAAGGTAAAACGAAAATCGTATCCGCGCGGGGTTATTGAAACACATTAAAAGTAGGGGTTTGTTCGTACAATAATTGCATTTCCTTCGGTACTGATAGCTAAAGGAATAGTGTATGAATCCTCAGAGTGCCAAACGATCTCTCGCACATTTGTGTGAACGTAAAGTCCCCGTCTTTTTATGGGGGCCTCCGGGGATCGGTAAATCTTCCATTGTCGCCCAAATCGCCCGTGAACGGGGGATCGGGTTTATCGACTTGCGTCTTTCTCTTCTCGATCCGACTGATTTGCGCGGTATTCCGTTTTTTAATGCCAAGAATGATACGGCTATTTGGGCCCCGCCCGCATTTTTACCGGATGGGAGTCAAGAAGAGGGGATACTTTTTCTCGACGAACTCAATACTGCCGCCCCGATGGTTCAGGCATCGGCTTATCAGCTGATATTGGACCGAAAGATCGGCGAATATCGCCTTCCGGATGGGTGGGCGATTGTTGCTGCCGGAAATCGTGAGAGTGACCGCGGTGTCGTTTTCCGGATGGCGGCTCCTTTGGCAAACCGTTTTGTCCATTTGGAAATGGAAGCAAATGTCGAAGATTGGCGTAATTGGGCGATCAGTGCAGGGATAGAACCGTCAATAGTGGCCTACATTTCTCATCGTCCCGATGCATTGTTTGTTTTTAATTCCGAAAGCAGATCTTTTGCGACACCGCGTACCTGGTCCTATGTAAACGATATCATGGCCTCGCAACCCGAAGAAGATTTGGTCATGGCGATGGTTTCCGGAGCGATCGGGGAAGAATTGGCCGCATCGTATCTGGGCTTTCGACTCGTTGCGGCACAATTGCCTGATTTGGATGCGATTATGGAGGGAACGTGTACGGATGTCCCTACCGATCCTTCGGCTTTGCATATCCTCTGCACCGCCCTTACGATGCGGGTAAATGATTATACCGGAAGCAAAAAACTGAACAATCTTATCACCTATTCGCTCAAACTTCCCGGAGAATTTGCGGTAATGATTATCCAAGACCTTCGTGCCCGTAAAATCGAACTCGACCATGTCGAAAGCTGGCCGTTGTGGATGCGCCAGTTTAATACATTGCTACGATAATGTCATCCGAACAACTACTGCTCAAAGCAAAAAGCCTGCTCACCGTCAAATATCCTTATTTCGGGATGCTGGCCTCACGGTTAAAGCATGAACCCAGCGACTCGGTGTCGGGATATGCCAGTAACGGGAAACGTTTTATCTACAACAGCGATTTCTTGGAGCGCAGAAGTGTCGAGGAGGTGATGTTTATCCTCACCAATGCCGTGATGCACCATGTTCTCTCCCATCAACAGAGAAAACTAAACCGCAGAGGACGATTATGGCAGTTGGCAACCGATTATGCCATTAACAATCTCCTCGCAAAAAACGGTTTGGCGATTCCGCAAGGGGCAAACTACAACAAAGAATTTGAGGGGATGTACGCCGAAGAGATCTATGATGCTCTAAAAGAAGAGTATTTCGGCGAGGGGGGAGATGCATTCAGCGAAAGCGGCGACGCGGCACCTCAAGAAGCCGGTATGTCTCAGGAAGCGGATGATTCGCAAGGTTTCGCCAACATTGACGGAATCAGCGATGAAATGGATTCGCAGGATGAATCGCAGTGGCAATACGCCGCATCCATCGCACAAGAAGTCGCACAGCGCAAAGGGGCGATGCCTCTGGGGTTGGAGCGCTTAGGCAAAAAGGTCAAGCCCAGCGATGTAGACTGGCGTTTTGAACTCTATAATGCGGTCAATCGCCATATGCGTAACAACTACGCTTTTATGCCGCCGAATAAAAAACATATCCATCGCGGTATTGCACTTCCTTCGCTTACGAGTGATACCCTTAGTCTATGTGTTGCGATTGACACATCCGGCTCTATCGATGATGCGCTTTTGGGAGCATTTATGGAGGAGTTTAAGACCATCATGCAAAATTTTCCCTCGGTCAAGATTGAACTCATCATCGCCGATGCAAAGGTTCATGCTCATCACACGTTCCAAGGGGGAGAGAAGATGGACTTTCGTCTCAAAGGGGGAGGGGGTACGGATTATCGACCGACGTTTGATTACGTCGAAGCCAATCTGCCGATGACGACAATGCTGCTCTATTTTACCGATGGAGAAGGCTCATTCCCGCGGATTCCGCCGAATTATGAAGTACTATGGGCATTATCGCGAAAAGCAAAAGTTCCGTTTGGACGGGGATTGGTCATTTTCGATTAAGACTATAAAGATTGTTAGTGAAATTGTTTGTTGTGAAAGAAAGAGAATAGGGAAAGTAAAGGTGGCGCAGCGGACGGGACTCGAACCCGCGACCTCCTGCGTGACAGGCAGGCATTCTAACCAACTGAACTACCGCTGCAACCTAAACGAATGGTGGGAATTACAAGACTCGAACTTGTGACATCTACCTTGTAAGGGTAGCGCTCTACCAACTGAGCTAAACTCCCAGAGTTTTAATACAAAGAAATCGAAATAACATATGGCGCAGCGGACGGGACTCGAACCCGCGACCTCCTGCGTGACAGGCAGGCATTCTAACCAACTGAACTACCGCTGCAGCCAAAAATTATGGTGGGAATTACAAGACTCGAACTTGTGACATCTACCTTGTAAGGGTAGCGCTCTACCAACTGAGCTAAACTCCCATGAGTTTATAAATAAAATAACTTGAACAAGTGGCGACCCCTAAAGGATTTGAACCTCTGTTCCTACCATGAAGTGATAGTGTCCTTGGCCACTAGACGAAAGGGTCACTGAATCAACACAATGGTGTCTCGTGATGGATTCGAACCATCGGCCCCCTCATTAAAAGTGAGATGCTCTACCGGCTGAGCTAACGAGACCTCTTCAACCATCCAAACTCGGTGATTGTGAGGGCGAAATTATAGGGGAAAGAACTCTTTTTGTCAAGGAAAAATGTCGGATTAACTAAAAAATAATTCTCGATCGATATTTAGGAGCATTTTTACCGCCATAAGGACACTTTGCTCTTGGATGTAATTACGATCCCCTTCGAAAAGAAATCGTTCGGTATGAACCGATGTTTTAGAGCGTGCACTGATATATACGGTACCGACCGGTTTTGCGTCTGTCCCTCCGGTAGGTCCGGCTACACCGCTGATAGCCAAGGAATAATCGGCATAGCTGACGTTCATGGAACCTTCTGACATTTGGAGAACGACTTCTGCGCTTACCGCACCGTGTGCTTCGATAGAATCATCGTCTACGGCTAACCAGTTGGCTTTGAGAGTGTTGGAGTAGGTAATGAGCGAACCCTCAAAAACATTGGAAGCACCGCTTTGAGACGTGAAAAAATGGGCAAGCGAACCTCCGCTGCAGCTTTCGGCGAACGAGAGTTTTTTATGATGACTCCCGAGACGTTCGATAATAAATGCGGCGATATTGGTTGCACTGATTACTTTATGATGCATAAGTCCGCGTGCTGAAGCGATAAATTGAGACAGATTTCCATGTCGACGGGTGTGGATACGGATTTTAAGCCATCCCTCTACCAGTTCGCTAAATTCCAATTTCACGTCAAAATTTTGGGCTAACGGTTCGAGAAGGGTCTGTGCACTGAGGAGCTCTTCATTGAAAAGATGAATGGTAGCCTGGCGTGATTCATCGTCTATCAGAATCGGGGGGAGAGTTTTTCCCTCTGTAGCTAAAACAACATTGATCTCCGACGTATTGTGGCTCAGTAAATAGCTGCCGTTTTCGAGAATGCTGGCACGCGACGGGATGAGCATTTGCTCTTTTAAAATCTGGTTGTCTGCCGTCACGGTACTGAGGAGTTTCCCGACAATCGTAAAGGTGCTTTTGGTTGTTACAATGATGAGCTTGGAGTCATTTTTTAAAAGCCCTTCCAAGTGTAAAAAAAGCCCTTTGTCCGATTCTTCGAAATAGCTGATTGAGTCGATAGAAGCGAGACGGCTTTTAATGCTGCGGAGGATGTATCGCTCGAATGCTTCATTCAAAATCAGCCGATTACCTACGAAAATAACATCGCGATTCATGAAGTTCCCAGATGATAAATTTGGGATAGTATAGCATAGTGACAGCAAAATTTAATCACCTGAACGCTATAATGCACCACTTTTTATATAAGGTAACAGATGGATTATAAAGAGACCCTCCTTCTACCTCAGACCGAATTTCCGATGCGCGGGAATTTGGTCCAAAATGAGCCTGTACGCTATGCGGCGTGGATTGCCAACGATGTTTACGGCAAGATGAAAGCCAATCGTAAAGATGCTCCGAGTTTTACACTGCATGACGGTCCTCCGTATGCTAACGGACATACCCATATCGGTCATGCACTCAATAAAATACTTAAAGATATTATTGTCAAATATCACTATTTTAACGGCAAATCGGTACGTTTCACCCCAGGTTGGGACTGTCACGGTCTTCCGATCGAGCAGCAAGTAGAGAAAAAACTCGGCGGAAAACAGAAAAAAGAGCTTCTAAGCACTGCTGAAGTGCGAAAAATGTGCCGCGAACATGCAAGCGAATTTGTCGGTATTCAGCGTGAAGAATTCAAGAAATTGGGTGTTATCGCCGATTGGGACAACCCTTATTTGACGATGGATTCCAAATTTGAGGCCAATATTTATCGAACTCTTTGTTCGGTTGCCAAAAAAGGGCTGTTGATCGAGCGTTCAAAACCGGTTTACTGGAGCTGGGCGGAGCGTACGGCGCTCGCAGAAGCGGAAGTCGAGTATGAAGACAAAGAAGATTATTCGATCTATGTCGCTTTTGAACTGAGCGATGAAGCCAAAGTCCGAGCAGGGATCGAAGGTTCAGCCGCTGTCGTTATTTGGACGACGACTCCGTGGACATTGCCTGCCAATACCGGGATTTCGCTCAATCCGGAAGAGATGTATGTCCGAACGTCGGATGGCTATATCGTTGCCGAAAAACGTTATAACGCTCTCATTGAAGAGGGTGTCTTTACGGGAACGGTCGTCCAAAAAATCGAAGCGAAAAAGTTTGAAAACCTCTATGCGATCAATCCTCTTAACGGACGTGCTTCCCATTTGGTTTTGGGTGAACATGTTATGATGGACAACGGTTCGGGATGTGTTCATACCGCACCGGGTCATGGGGAAGACGACTACCGAATCGGGCTTCGTTATAACCTCGAAGTGGTTATGCCGGTCGATGAGACGGGATGTTACGATCAAACGGTGATTCGTGAAAATCTCCTTCCGGATGCTGAAGCGTTTGTCGGAATGCATATTTTCAAAGCGAACGAACCGATCATTTCGCTGTTAGGTGACAAAGCGTTGAAAGTGTCCAAATTCCGTCACTCCTACCCGCACTGCTGGAGGTCGCATACTCCTCTGATTTATCGTGCGACGAAGCAATGGTTTATCAGTGTAGACGGAACTCCTGAGGGCGAATCGAAAACCCTTCGTGAAATTGCGCAGGCTGAAGTGGCAAAAACATCATTCTTCCCAGAGTCAGGACGCAACCGTCTTGGCTCAATGGTTGAAAACCGCCCTGACTGGTGTATCTCACGTCAGCGTGACTGGGGTGTACCGATCGCATTTTTCCGTGTCAAAGCGACCGGTGAAGTAATTTTGGATGAGAAAGTTCTCAACTTCATCGCAATGATTTTCGAAATGCACAGTACCGATGCATGGTACTCGATGAGTATCGAAGAACTCCTCTACCCGGGATGTGCGTATAAAGCGGATGAACTTGAAAAAGTTTCAGATATTCTCGATGTCTGGTTTGACAGCGGATCAACCTGGAATGCGGTTCTCAAATCACGAAATTATGATGCGGGAACCTATCCGGCGGATTTGTATATCGAAGGAAGCGATCAACATCGCGGATGGTTCCAGTCCTCTCTCTTTTTGAGTACGGCAGTTGAGCATATTGCACCGTATAAAGCACTTCTTACCCACGGGTTTACCGTCGATGAGAAGGGTGAGAAGATGTCCAAGTCCAAAGGAAACGTTGTCGCTCCTGAAACCGTGCTCAAAGAGTATGGTTCAGAGATTTTGCGTTTGTGGGTAGCTATGAGTGACTATCAGGGTGATTTGAAAATCTCTGCTAATATCCTCAAGCAAACAGCAGATCAATATCGTAAACTTCGTAATACATTCCGCATTATGCTTGCGAATCTTGACGGATTGGAATCGATCGTTCCCTACAGTGAGATGGGTGAAATCGATAAATGGATTGTCTCAAAGGCGAAAGAGGTTTTCGACGAAACCCATCGTCTTTTCGGAGAATACAACTTTGTTCACGGAATGAGCGGGCTTAATTATTTCATCGTCAATGAACTCAGCGGTGTTTACATCGATATTACAAAAGACCGTATGTACTGCGACGCGACAGGTTCAATTGAGCGCCGTTCAACCCAAAGTGCGATGGCTATTATCGCCCGTTCAATGCTCGGCCTTATCGCACCGATTTTGACGTACACCGCGGATGAAATTTTTGAAAATGCCCCGGCGATTTTAAAAGGGTCCGCAAACGATATTTTTGATATTACCTATCGTTCCATCGAAGCGGTTGAGAGCAGCTGGGATGATGCAACGATGAAAGTGATTCGTGAAAAATTCAATGAGATCGTTGACGGACTTAAAAAAGAGAAAGTAATCAAGAATACCCTTGAACTTGTTATCTCAACGACGTCAGAATGCGCCAAATCAATGAAAAAAGCGGATATCGAAGAATATCTGGTGATTTCAAAATGGTGCGCTTGTGAATTGAAAGATGTTTTAGGATCGTTTGAATATGAAGGGGATACATTTAATATTGCCCTCGCGACAAAAGCTAAATGTCCTCGCTGTTGGAAATACCACAGTGAAAAAGAAGAGATGGTATGCCCACGCTGCAGCGGCGTTATTTCAGGGTGGATGGTCGCTGAATGATCGATGTATCACAACCTGTACCGATGAGCTTTGTTTTTGAAACGGTCGGTGTAATTTTCGCAGTTATTGCCATGGGTATTGTGATGGTAAAACAAGCAAAACGTAGAAAGGAAAGTGTATGATAACACTCAAAGAGGCGTTAAAGCTCTCGAAAGAAGAACTTGCTTCACTCAAAGAAGAATTAAAAGCAAAAATTGCCGCAAACCCTGAATTAAATGCGTATATCGATGTTCTTAACGTCGGCGAAGGGATTCCCATTGCGATTAAAGATAACATCCAAGTAACCGGCTGGTCGGTCACGTCGGGATCAAATATCTTGAAAGGATATATTGCTCCCTATAATGCGACTGTTATCGAAAAACTGTTAGCCGCGAATATGTCGCCGTTCGGACGTACCAATATGGACGAATTCGCGATGGGTTCAACGACTGAGAGCAGCTGTTACGGCAAAACCCTTAACCCGCTTAATCACAACTGTGTCCCCGGCGGAAGTTCGGGCGGATCGGCTGCAGCGGTAGCGGCAGGGCTTGCGGTAGCGGCACTGGGGAGCGATACGGGCGGATCGATCCGTCAGCCGGCCGCTTTTTGCGGAATTGTAGGAATGAAACCGACCTACGGGCGTGTCAGCCGTTACGGGTTGGGTGCGTATGCCAGTTCGCTCGATCAAATCGGCCCTATGACCCAAAATGTCGAAGATGCGGCTATTTTATATGACATTATCCAAGGGTATGACCCGAAAGATTCGACCTCTGCAGATCGTAATGACGGAACAGTGAGCGACAAACTTGATACTAACGTTAAACTTACAATCGCTATTGTCCCTGATTATGTCAAAGATGCTTCAGCAGATGTCCGTAAAGCGTATACTAAAGCCGTTGAAGCGCTTAAAAATGCAGGCCATACCATCGTTGAAAAATCTCTTATGGACCCGAAATACGATATTTCGGCTTATTACATTACCGCTACGGCGGAAGCGACCACCAATCTCGCCCGATACGACGGTATCCGCTACGGTAATCGCGTAGAGGGAGGAAATCTCAAAGATACGTTTCTTCAAACACGATCGCAAGGATTCGGTCCGGAAGTACAACGACGTATCATGCTCGGCAACTTTGTCCTTTCGTCCGGGTATTATGATGCGTATTATGTCAAAGCTCAAAAAGTACGTCGATTGATCCAAGAGGAGTATAATAAGATTTTCGAAGAGGTCGATTTGATCCTTACTCCGGTAGCACCGCGTACAGCCTATGAATTCGGTGCGCTCAGCGATCCGCTCGAGATGTATTTGAGCGATATTTATACTATTTCAGTCAACTTGGCAGGACTCCCGGCACTCTCTTTGCCGGTGGATATTGCTGAAAACGGGATGCCCGTAGGTCTTCAACTCATAGCGGCTCCATATGCGGAGCAAACCCTATTTAACGGGGCTCTTAGCCTCGAAACTCAACTCAAAGGATAATTATCATGAATATTCGTAAACGTGCCCTCACTTTTGAAGATGTATTGCTCATCCCAAAATACTCTGAGGTTCTTCCTAAAGAGGTGAGTTTGAAAACAATGTTGACTCGTAACATTCCACTCAATATTCCGATGGTTTCTGCGGCGATGGATACGGTAACGGAATACCGAGCCGCAATTGCTATGGCACATTTGGGCGGTATCGGAATCATCCATAAAAATATGGATATCGAAACCCAAGTGAAACAGATCAAAAAAGTGAAAAAATCCGAAAGTGGAATCATTATCGATCCGATCTATGTTCACCCGGATGCAACACTTTCAGAAGCGGAAGAGTTGATGAACGAATTCAAAATTTCCGGTGTTCCGGTTGTGGACGGACACAATAAGCTCCTGGGAATTTTGACCAATCGTGACATGCGTTTTGAAAAAGATTTGAAAAAGCTGGCATCAGCGGTAATGACACCTATGCCTCTTATTACGGCAAAAGCGGGTATTACTCTCGAAGAGGCTGAGCAAATCATGCACAAAAACAAGATCGAAAAACTTCCGATTATTGATGAAAGCGGATTTTTAAAAGGTCTTATTACGATCAAAGATATCAAAAAACGGATTGAATACCCTCATGCGAACAAAGACGACTTCGGCCGCCTTCGTGTCGGTGCGGCGATCGGTGTCGGACAGCTTGATCGCGCACGTGCTCTTGTTGATGCCGGTGTTGATGTACTTGTTTTGGATTCGGCACACGGTCATTCAAAAGGGATTATCGATACAGTCAAAGCGATCAAAAAAGATATGGTTGTCGACGTCATTGCAGGAAACGTTGCGACAGGTGAAGCAACGCTTGCGTTGATCGAAGCAGGAGTTGACGGTGTTAAGGTGGGTATCGGACCGGGTTCTATTTGTACCACTCGTATCGTTGCCGGAGTAGGGGTTCCTCAAATCTCAGCTATCGATGAGTGTGCCGCAGTCGGACGTCAACACGGAGTACCGATCATCGCCGACGGCGGAATCCGCTATTCAGGTGACATTGCCAAAGCTCTTGCTGTAGGTGCGAGCGTAATTATGGCGGGATCGCTCCTCGCAGGTACTGAAGAATCTCCGGGAGATACGATCATGTACCAAGGGCGTCAATACAAATCATATCGCGGTATGGGTTCGATCGGGGCTATGACCAAAGGTTCAACGGACCGTTATTTCCAAGAGGGGACTGCAGCGGATAAATTGGTTCCTGAAGGGATCGAGGGGCGTGTACCGTTCCGCGGAAGTATTGCAGCCGTTGTTCATCAAATGATGGGTGGACTTCGCTCGTCTATGGGGTATTGCGGATCGGAAAGTATCGAAGCGTTCTGGGATAAAGCGGAATTTGTTGAAATCACCAGTGCCGGTCTTAAAGAGTCCCATGTTCATGATGTCATTATTACGCAAGAAGCGCCGAATTATCATATCTAAGTTATTTCTTCAAGAATAATCCCTATAAAATCAGTAGGGATACTTGGGAAAAAATGTGGGATGACGATACAATAATTTACAAAAAAATGTAAAGGATGATTATGCAACTCCAAACTGAAGCACTTCACGCGGGATATGACAAAGACTCTCAAAGTACGATGGCCGTTCCCATCTATCAAACAACCGCGTATGAGTTTCGAGACGTTGAACATGCGGCAAATTTGTTTGCTCTAAAAGAACTGGGAAACATCTATACCCGTTTGAATAACCCTACGACCGATGTGTTTGAAAAACGTTTTGCGACACTCGAGGGGGGAGCAGCCGGTTTAGCAACTGCCAGCGGCATGGCGGCTATTTTTTACGCAATTGCCAATGCTGCAGAGGCAGGAGACAACATAATCTGTGCTCGTCAGCTTTACGGCGGAACACTGACCCAAGCTTCGTATACATTAAAACGTTTCGGCATTACTGCACGTTATTTTGATGTTCAAAACCCGAGTGAGATCGAAGCACTGGTAGATGATAAAACCAAAGCGATTTTTTTTGAGACATTGACCAATCCGAGTATTGATGTAGCCGATATATCTGCGATTACGGCTATCGCTAAAAAAAATGGCATCCTTACGATTGTGGACAATACGGTAGCGACTCCGGTTCTTTGCCGACCATTCGAATACGGAGTGGATGTCGTCGTTCACAGTGCAAGCAAGTACACTACCGGACAAGGGCTTGCGATCGGCGGGATTATGGTTGAACGTACCGGATTAGTCGATATGATCCGTTCAAATCCTCGCTATCCTCAATTTAACGAAGCGGATGAAAGTTATCACGGACTGGTCTATGTGGATGTACCGTTGCCGTTGTTTACCTTGCGTGCCCGATTATCGCTGTTACGCGACTTGGGTGCTGTTGTGTCTCCGTTTAACTCATGGCTCTTTATTCAGGGGATCGAAACATTGTCGCTCCGCATGAGAGAACATTCACGTAACGCTCAAGCCGTTGCAGAGTTTTTGGAGTCTCATCCGTTAGTTAAAAAAGTAAACTATCCGGGGCTTCAAAGTAACAGTAACTACACGAATGCACAACGCTACTTCCAAAACGGTATGTCGAGCGGATTGCTCAGTTTTGAGGTAGAGAGTTTTGAAACGGCGAAAAAAATCGTAGACGCTACAAAACTTTTCTCTCTCGTTGTAAACATTGGAGATTCAAAATCGATCATTACCCATCCGGCATCAACGACCCATCAACAGCTCTCGAATGAGGAATTGATTGCATGCGGTGTACCATCAGGGCTTATTCGTCTTAGTATCGGTTTGGAAGCATATGATGATCTGATCGCTGATTTGAAAGCGGCGTTCGACGCGTAAAGGGTATTATGTTAAATCTGCAAATTCACACTGAACATTTTACCAATCCGCTCTATTTGGAGAGCGGACGTATTTTAGAACCGTATGACATTGTTTACGAGACATACGGAGAGCTCAATGAAGCGAAAGATAATGTGATTGTAATTTGCCATGCCCTTACAGGGTCTCATCATGCAGCCGGGACGTATGAAGGGGATAACAAAAGCGGTTGGTGGGATGGACTCATAGGTCAGGGAAAAGCGGTCGATACCGACAAATTTTTCGTGATCTGTACCAATGTAATAGGGAGCTGTTTCGGTTCTACCGGACCGATGTCACTTCGTTACCCGTATAATGAACCGTATCGCTATAAATTTCCGGTTGTGACGATTTTAGATATGGTCAAAGCACAGAGGATTCTGTTTGACCGTTTGGGGATCCATCAGGTCCATGCGATAATCGGCGGATCGATGGGAGGAATGCAGGCGCTTGCATTCGGTGTCTTTTTCCCGAATTTTGCCAAAAAGATCATCGCTATGGCAACGACGGCGGCAACACAACCGTGGGCTATTGCGTTTAACAAAGTGGCGCAAGAGGCGATTCTCAAAGATCCTGAGTTTAAAAACGGCTATTACGATCCTGAAGTCATCCGTGAAAACGGTCTTAGCGGTATGGCAATCGGCCGTATGGCAGGGCATATCAGTTTTTTATCGCATCAATCGATGGCTAAGAAATTCGGACGTGAATACAAACGGACGGATGGTTTGTTTGAATTATTCGGGAAGTTTCAGGTCGAATCGTATTTGGAGTATAACGGGTACAATTTTACCAAATGGTTTGATCCGCTCTCATATCTCTATATTACCAAAGCGATCAATATCTATGACCTTTCACGAGGGTTTGATTCACTCGAAGAGGCTTTAGGAAAAATCAATGCCGAACTTTATCTGGTCGGATTTGAAAAAGATATTCTTTTCCTCCCTTCCGAGATGGAAAATGTCCATACGATTATGCAAACATTAGGAAAATCCAACAGTGATTATCTCGAGGTAAAAAGCGATTACGGTCATGATGCTTTTTTAGTAGAAATTGATAAAATAGAGCAATACGTTCGGGAGGCACTATGAGTACGGAAGAGAGTTTTGAAACAAAAATTACGAATGCAAAAGCGATTTTGGAAAAACTAATGGATCCTGCATTACCGATGAATGAGAGTGTAAAGGCGTACGAAGAAGGGATGAAAGAACTTCGTGTCGCTGAAAAAATGCTCCAAGATGCGCAGTTGCAGATTCAAATCATCAAAAATCAGGAGCAATAATGCGTGTCGCAATACTCCAGCTCCCTTCCATCGGTATGGGGAGCAATAAACTCGAAAATTATGCCCGCGTTGCCCATCAAAAAGGGGTAAAACTTATTTTGATGGGGGAATACCTTCTCAACCCATTTTTTAAAGAGCTGGTTCAGACTCCGGTCTCTATGATTGCGGAACAAAGTGCCCATCAAATCGAAATCCTTAAGGCATTAGCCCTCAAATACGATCTTACGTTTGTTGCACCCATTGTTACGGTCAAGAAAAAAGAGTGTACGAAGATGATTGCAAAGATCAATGGACGCAGTGTTATGTATTACCCTCAGCAATTTTTGATCAATTATCCCCATTGGAACGAAGAGAAGTTTTTTAACAACCCGATTGAGCCGGTCAAACCTCCGATGATTTTTGCGTGTGAAGGGTTTAAGTTTGCTGTTATGGGGGGATTTGAGACCCATTTCGATCCATTATGGGAAGCTGTAAGCGCTAAAGCAGTTGATGCGGTATTGATCCCAAGCGCTTCAACGTTTGAGTCGCATAATCGTTGGCGCGAACTGATTAAAACACGGGCATTTACCCATAATTGCTACATTCTTCGTGCAAACCGTGTCGGAGAATATTTTGATGAGAAACATGCATGGAAGTTTTACGGTGATTCGATGGTTGTCTCTCCCGATGGGGAGATTGAAGCGGATCTTGGCAATACGGAAGAGTTATTGATTATGGATTTAGATCGTAAAAGTCTTACTGAATCGCGAAAAGGTTGGGGATTTAAAGAGGCGTTACGAAAGCGAAAATAGGTTGAAAAAGCTAATCTTTCTCTTTATAGTTTTTACATATACCCTTCAAGCTTCCATTCATATATTGCAAAACGCTCTTCAGTCTCCGATTGAAAAATCCATCTCATATATGGAAGATACAAAGGGAGACCTGACCTATCAACAAGTACAACATTCCCACTTTATTCCGTATACGCAAGAACGAAGTCTAAACTTTGGATTTACGAAGTCGGTGTATTGGTTTAAAATTGATCTTCAAAACATATCAGCCCAAGACGACACCCATTGGTGGATTAAAATTGATTACCCGCTGCTGGAGTTAATCGATATTTATCTGATCGGCCCCGATCACCGTGTGATTAAATATAAACGGATGGGAACATCGCAGCCTTTTACGTCGCGTGAAATAGCATCACATAATTTTATTTCCGAGCTTCCTCTCCAAAATATTTCCAATGCAACTCTCTTGATACGTGTGAAAACACAAAGCTCGATGCAGCTCCCGCTTGCGATCCTCTCATCAGAAAAGTTACTTGAAGAGACGGAACAGAATAATCTCTTTGTAGGCGGATATTACGGCATCTTTTTTATCGTCTTGCTGTATAACATCGTTTTGTATATTTATACACGTGATCAAAATTATCTTCGCTATATACTTTTCATTACCTCATTTATCCTTTGGCAACTCTCTTTTGACGGTTTAGGGATCAAATATCTTTGGGGGGATGGTAGATGGTTGATTGATCATGGATCGAGCGCTCTCATCGCCTTTACGGCTTTTTGTGCTCTCTATTTCAGCCGACACTTTTTAAACACTGCCATGTATGCACCTAAAATAGACAAAGCGATTATTTTGGTGATGTTGATTAGTCTGGTCATGTCAGTAGCTTCCGCAATTTTTCCGTACGGCGATGTCATTCCGATCAATGCCGCGCTGGCATCGTTTATCCCGATCATTTTGTTGATAGCGGGCGTAGTTGTGATGCAGCATGAACACAGGGCTGCGCGGTTTTATGTGGCAGGATGGAGCTCTTTTTTAATTGCAACCATTATTTTTGCTTTCAACAAATTTGATCTTATCCCGACATTTTACGGAGTGAATCATGTACAGCAGATCGGATCGGCGATTGAGATGATTTTTCTCTCTCTTGCGTTAGCCGATCGGGTTTATCTTTTGCAGCGTGAATACATCGGTAAGCTCAATCGTCTAAACGATACACTCACGGAAAAAGTAGAAGTTGCATTGAATGAAGCACGGATGAAAGACCGTTTGTTTGTACAACAATCCAGATTGGCGGCAATGGGGGAAATGATTGAACAAATCGCCCATCAATGGCGACAGCCACTTCATACACTGGCTTTGATTAATCAAGATATGTATATCAACCAGAAGCTGGGAAAATGCGATAACGAGTGTTTTGAACAAAGTCACAGCAGTATAGATGAACATCTTCAATATCTTTCCAAAACCATTGATGATTTTCGAAATTTTTACAAAACGGATAAGTCTAAATCACTTGAAGACCTAGGAAAGCTGGCTGTTGATGCACTGCGTTTGAGTGACGTATTTTTAAAATACGCAAAGATCAAGACGGAATTACATGTCTCCGCAGTCAATAAAGTGAACATTGCTAAAAATGAAATGGTTCATGTATTGATGAATCTGATAAAAAATTCCCATGATGCGATTGTAGAACAACGGATAAGCGATGGAAAAATTACAATCAATGTGGAAGATTTCGGATCAGGGGTTAAAATTAGTGTCGAAGATAATGCCGGAGGAATATCTCCAAATGTAATGGAGAAAATTTTTGATATCTATTTTACGACTAAGGATCCGGATCATGGTACCGGTTTGGGATTACATATGTCAAAATATATTATTGAAGAGAGTTTCGGAGGGAAAATTTCAGTCGAAAATATTCCGGGTGGGGCCCGCTTTATTATCTTTCTTATTGGGGAAGAAGAACAAGCATTACCAATTCACGATGAGAGTCACAGGAGAAACATATGATGCATTATTTCCACCGTCAGGTTCAGTTATGGGGTGAAGAGACACAACAATCTCTTCAGGGTAAACGAATTGCCATAATAGGCAGTGGTGGGCTAGGAAGTTCCTTGGCTTTTGCTTTGGGTTCATCAGGCATCGGTGCGATCCATATGGTGGATTTTGATGAGGTAAGTCTTCACAATATCCATCGGCAAATTGCGTTTAAAATGGGAGATGAGGGGAAATACAAAGCAGAGGTGTGTGCAACACTGATAAAAGAACGTTGTCCTTATGTCGAGCCATATGCACATGTATGCAATTTCGATGAGTTTGTTCAAAAAAATATAGAGGTTGATCTTATAATCGATGCGACGGATAATCTCCCCTCACGCGGTGCAATCAATATGTATGCTAAATCTAAAGGATTGCCATGGGTATACGGATCGGTCGAAGCATTTAACGGGCAAATCTGTTTTTTCGAAGAGGCATCGTTTAATGAGCTTTTTAAAATAACGCAAAAAACGCCTGCAGGGATTGCCGCTCCGATTGTCATGCATATTGCTTCGCTTCAAGCTAATTTGGCTTTACGATACTTGGCAGGATTATCGGTTAAAAAAGATACACTGTATTATCTTTTTTTTAATGCAGAGGGTGAGTTGGTAACGCAAAAATTTGCGTTACCGAAAAGTCAAAATTAAAGGGTCGAAATATATTTAGCCAAAGCGTCAATCTGTGCATCGCTAAGCCCTTTGGCTTGTCCTTGCATGACACCTTTCATCTCTTTGCCATAGGTGCCGTCTTGGTATCCTTTGAGGGCATTTTTGACTTGGTCTTCTTTCCATCCGGCAATAATCTGTGATTTTCCGAGTGCAGATTTTTCAGCTTTGCTTCCATGGCATGCACTGCATTTTTGCCCAAATAGCGTTCCCCCGTCAATCGAGGCTGTTGTTGTAGGAGCAGCAGGAGCTGCGGCAGGTATAGGTGCTTTTGCTTCAGATGGTTGAGTGGATGCAGCCACAGGTTCAGCCGCTGTTGTTGCAACTGTTGAACTTTCGTTTGCTTCCAAAGCGGGAGAAGTTGACTGTGTTGTTATTTGTTTGGGTGCTTCAGGGGCGTTTGCCGGAGTCGAATCACTGCAACCGATGATAAGAAGAGAAGAAATAAGGGGTAATATGTATTTCATTAAGAGTACTCCTAAAATAGTTTAGGGTAGTTTACGATAAGTTAGTTTGATTTTGTTTTAAAAGAAGAAAGAAGAGTGTAAAAAGTTTCGCACCGAAGTGCGAAACAACTTGCTAAGGAAAACTTATTTAGCTGGAGTTGCAGCAGCGTCAGCAGCAGGTGCTTCAGCAGCAGGTGCAGCAGCGTCAGCAGCAGGCATAGCAGCTTCAGCGTTTGCATCAGCAGCAGGTGCAGCAGCTTCTTCAGCAGGCATAGCAGCTTCAGCTACTGGTGCAGCAGCTTCTTCAGTTTTAGCAGACTCGCTGCATCCGATAAACATTGCAGCTAAAAGTAGTGCAGATACGATTTTCATCATGTAAGGCTCCTTAAAAAATATGGCGGAAGTATACCACTACTCACCCCATTCTTGTCAAGTGGTTTTTGCAAAATTTTGAAATCTTTTTTAAAAGTCCCTAAAATAGGGACTTTGATCGGATTGAATTTTTCTAATTTTAGGCGAAAAAATGGGGTAAATGTCAACATTAAAAGAGTTGTTTTTTGACTTTTTTTGCGGATTTTCAAGTCTGTTTACCAACTGTTATCTTTTTGGCGGCATTTGGGATAGAGGAATGAGACTGTTTTATGATTATTTTTAATTGATTTTTTCGATTTTCGTTGTAAGGGTACTACTGCAAAAAGCAGCAGAACAGGAGATCGGGTGAAACGGTTTATCGTCCTGCAGGAAGGAGATTAGGCAATGGAGGTGTTTGATTCTGATTCCATCCGCCTCCCAATGCTTTATAAAGGGCAATGGTCGAAGTAAGGGCATTTTGTTTGGCAATGAGCAACTGTTGAGAAGCCTGTAGCCATTGTTGTTGGACAAGGAGCATATCACTGTAAGCGATGGTGCCGACTTGATAGCGCAATTTACTTTGCATCAGCGCTTTTTGTATCGCTGCCGTACGTGCCGTTTGATAGGTAATTTGTTCTTTTGCTTTGGCTGTTTGTCCGATGGCATTGTCCGTATCGTTAAAAGCGCTTACGATGGTTTTTTTATAGACGGCAAGGGTCTGGTTCCGATCGGCTTCCGCAGTTTTGATTTGTCCTGAAATCAAGCCTGCTGAGAAGACAGGGATACTGACTGACGGTGTTAGCTCCCATATCTTCGCAGGATTAGAGACAAAGTTACTAAGTTCCATACTTTGAATCCCTAACATACCTGTTAGTTTAATGCTTGGGAAGTATGCGGCGCGTGCGACACCTATCTGAGCGTTTGCCGCAATCAGGTTTTGTTCTGCCGATGCAATATCTGGTCGTTTGTTCAATACATCCGAAGGCAACGCTGCCGGGACGTCAGGAAGGAGAATAGCATTTAAGTCTGATACCGCAACCTTTGACGGGTTGCGTCCCAACAAGAGATTAAAAGTTGATTCTTCAGATATTTTAGCGGCTTCGAGCTGGGAGAGTGTCGCTTTGGCACTTTCTACTTCTGAAAGAGATTGGAGTAAAACACTTTCAGCGATAACACCATGTTTGTACTTAAACTCATTGAGGTGTGCAATTTCCTGTGTAACAGAAAGATTTTCACGAGCCAAATCAATTTGTCCTTGTATGGAGGAGAGTTTGATATACGATGCCGCTACATTGGATGCTATAGAAATTTTGAGTGTTTGCGAAGCATATTCCGTAGAGAGAAGTGTCGCGCGTGCCGCTTCGTTCGCACGACGTACTTTACCGAACAAGTCAATTTCATAGCTGACTAACGAAAGGGAAGATGCATAGGTGGATGTTATCCCCTCACGAAGTTGATATCCGCCGCTAGTAGCGTTGTCTACAGACTTCCGATCTAATGATCCGTTTGCATTGATCTGCGGATAAAGATACGATTTAGCTTGATCGAATTTACCTAAAATAGCGTCTACAGACGCTTGGGATGCCTGGAGATCGTAGTTTGCGGAGAGCGCACTTTCCACAGATCGTGTTAATTCGGGGTCATTGAATTGTTTCCACCATTGTGTATCTATCGTTGTTATGTTTGTCTTGTTAACATCGTTATAAATAAATGTTTCAGGAGCGGTTACCTCCGGGCGTACGTAATCGGGACCGATCGCACACCCTCCTAGCAGTCCTGCTAGGATGAGTGAGAGGGATATTCTATTCATGAATGACTCCTTTGTCCGGGGCAATTTTTTCTTTGATGGTTGAAACCCAATAATACAGGAACGGAATGAAGTAACGTTCGATAAAGGTTGCTGCTAACATCCCTCCGAACATCGCTACCCCTATCGAGAACCGTCCGGCTGCTCCGGCACCCGAACTGAAAATTAGCGGAAGCATCCCGGCTAAGAAGGCAAATGAGGTCATCATCATCGGACGGTAACGTAAACGTGCCGCTTCCATTGCTGAATCATAGATGCTTTTGCCACTATGTCGTTGTTCCTCTGCAAATTCGACAACCAAAATCGCATTTTTTGCCGAGAGAGCGATGAGTGTGAGCAAACCGATCTGGAAAAAGACGTTGTTGTTTAGAAATGGAATCAACCATACTACCGTATATGCCCCCATGATACCATACGGTACAGCGAGCATTATCGATATTGGCAATGTCCATCGTTCATACAGTGCCGCCAGGATAAGATAAACCATAACCAAGGCAAACGCCATAATTATAAGTGCTTTGGATCCGACAAGTTTTTCTTGAAGATACAATCCTTCCCAATCGTAGCTCATGGAAGAAGGGAGTATCGTATCCCCTTTGTTTTCCAAATTTTTGATCAGATCTCCTGAACTGTATCCCGGGGCGGGTGAACCCATAACAGTAGTACAGAGAACACCGTTAAAATGCTCAATCGATGAAGGGGCACTCGACATTTTGACCGTGACAACTGATGAGAGCGGGACAAGCTGACCGTTAGCGGAACGGACCCATGCACGACCGATGTCTTCAGGTGTTGCTCTATAAGGCGAATCCGCTTGCATTTGTACCCAGTAAGTTTTACCGTTTTTATCAAACTGGTTAATGTACATTGCCCCGATTGTTGCTTGAAGTGTCTGGTACACATCACTGATCGAGAGTCCCATCATTTTAGCTTTTTCACGATTTACTTCAATCGACAGTGTCGGAGTGTTGATATTCATCGTCGTGATCGGATTTTTGATACCAGGATCACTTCGCAAATTCGTTACAAAGTTGTTTGTTGCTTCGGCAAGCTTATTATAATCATTGCTTCCCGGTTGCAGCAATCGTAACACAAACATATCCGATGGTCCCATACCTCGGATCGGAGGCGGAGGCATTGCAAATACTTTTGCTTCTTTGATGGCACCGTATTTCGGTCCGAGAGAGTTAAGGATACCGAAGACTTTCAGTTCTTTGCTCGTTCGTTCATCCCACGGTTTGAGACGTGTAAAGACAACGGCAGAATTCGGCTCTTGGGAGAAGGTGAGAATATTGATACCGGTAATGGCGGTATATTTTGCAACCCCTTCTTGTTTACTTAGTATCGCTTCAACCTGTTTGACTACTTCCAGAGTACGGTTGGCCGTTGCACCGTCAGGAAGATTGATACTGGTGATAAAATATCCTTGGTCTTCCATCGGTAAAAAGGCTGTCGGAAGCGTTTTATGAAAAAATCCGATGAAAAAGTAAGTTGACAGGTAAATCACTAAAAATAGTAACGATTTCCGGATCATGAAACCGGAACGTCGGACATAGTTATCGGTCATTTTTCCGAAAGCACGATTAAACCAACGGAAGAATGCCGCCGGTTCATTTTCATGATGTTTGAGCAGTAATGCTCCGATAGCCGGGGCAAACGTCAAGGCCATGAAGCCTGAGAAAACAACGGAAATAGCGATAGTTGCGGCGAATTGTTTGTAAAGCTGTCCGGTCATTCCACCCATGAACGTGGCAGGAACAAAGACGGCACACATAACCAATACGATCGCGACGACGGGACCCGAAATTTGCCCCATTGCCTTGATCGCCGCTTCGCGCGGGGAGAGTTTTTCGTATTGGAGTATCCGCTCCATATTTTCAATGACAACGATGGCATCATCGACGACGATCCCGATTGCAAGTACAAGTCCGAAGAGAGTAAGGGTGTTGATTGAATAGCCCAATAGATACATACCAATAAAGGCACCCGTAAGAGCGATCGGGATCGACATGATCGGAATCATCGCCGCACGTGAACTTTGTAAAAAGAGGTAAATAACCAAACTGACCAATATGATTGAAGCAAATAAGGTGAAAAGGACCTCTTCAATCGAGATTTTAACGAAATCGGTCGTATCATAAGGGATATCGTATGCGATTCCATGAGGGAACTTTTTAGAGAGTTTTTCCATTTTAGCGGCAACAGCTGCAGAGGTGTCGAGCGCATTGGCATTGACATCGGCAAAAACACCGATCATGGCTGCAGGTTTTCCGTTTACGCGACCGAAGAATTCATAGTTTTGGCTTCCGAGTTCAACACGTGCAACATCGCGTAAACGGATCATAGACCCGTCACCTTTTGCACGAACGATGATATTTTGGAACTCTTCAGCTGTAGAGAAGCGCCCTTTTGAGGTGAGCTGCATTGTCCACATTTGCTCATCATTCGTAGGGGCTTGTCCCAAACGTCCGGGTGAGACTTGGAGGTTTTGATCTTTGATGGCAGCAGCAATTTCAGATGTACTGACCCCTAAGGATGCCATTTTATCCGGATTAAGCCATATGCGCATTGCATAATCGCGCTGTCCGAAAATCTGTGAACGTCCGGCACCCGGAATTTTTTTGATCTCGTCGATGAGGTTCGCCGAAATATAGTTACTGATTTGGGTTGAATCGTAGCTTCCATCCGGTGACGTGATCGCTACCAATAACAAAATATCGGACGTTTTTTTCTGAACGGTCACACCCAAATCACGGGTTGTTTGGGGAAGTTGGGAAATGACCGAGTTGATACGGTTTTGGACATCGACTGCCGCTAAATCTTGGTTGACACCGATATTGAAGGTACATGTGATCGTCGCCGTTCCTGGGAGGGCAGCTGCTTTGGAAGACATGTACATTAACCCATCGGCTCCGGAGATCTGGGACTCTAGCGGAGTGAGAATATTGTTAGCAATGGTTTGTGCATCCGCCCCCGGATATTGTGCCGTAACGACAACCGTAGGAGGAGTTAGATTCGGAAGCTGTGAGATAGGGAGCGATTTTATCGCTACAAATCCGAGCAGCATGATAATCATTGCTATAACAGCCGATAATATAGGGCGGTTAATAAAGTATTTACTAAACATCATTATTTCGTATTCGGAATTACTTCCGCTCCCGGTTTGAGTTTAGGAAGTCCGTCTGCCGCAATTTTGTCACCTGCATTGATACCGCTCTCTATGAGAATGTTTTCACCTACCCACTCTCCCGCAACAACGGGTTTCGGCGTTACGGTATTATTGGATTCGATGCTGTAGACAAATTTCCCTTTTTCACCCGTCAGAAGTGTTTTTTGAGGAACATAGAGGGCATTTTTCCACTCCATCCCTTTCACTTTTACGTGAACAAACTGCCCCGGAAGAAGTTTATGATCACTGTTATCGATCTCAGCCCGATACGTGATATTTCCGGTTGTCGAATCAATAAACGGTGCGATGAAATTGATGGAACCTTTACGGGCCAATGTCGTTCCGTCACTGAGGGTCAGCTCGATTTCGTATTTCCCATCTTTCGGTGCAGTGAGTTTACCGCTGGCAATCGCATTTTGTCGGGCAATTTTTTCATTTTCGCTAAAGGTAAAGTTGACATACATCGGATCGGTTTGATACACGGTTGTTAGCAATCCGTTTGCCCCCGCAGCAACGTACGTACCGACATCC
The DNA here is from genome assembly GCF_028681615.1 of Sulfuricurvum sp. NCBI lineage: Bacteria > Pseudomonadati > Campylobacterota > Epsilonproteobacteria > Campylobacterales > Sulfurimonadaceae > Sulfuricurvum > Sulfuricurvum sp. The sequence goes on along the minus strand of NZ_JAQUHV010000004.1, from coordinate 26,195 downwards.
ATTTTGGATTTATCGACAAACCCGCTGATTGGAGAGGTTACATTGGTATAGCTGAGGTTGAGCTTGGCTTGCTCGAGTGTGGCTTTAGCTGCAGATACCGCTGCAGCGGTGCTACGCTCATTTGCGGTTGCCGTATCCAAATCTTGTTGACTTGCGGCATTCGCTTCTGCAAGAGGTTTGATACGGTTTAAGACCGCTTTGGCATTTGTGTAGTTGGCAGATGCGAGTTCATACGCTGCTTTGGCACTTTCAAGGGAGTTTTTTAAATCGCTTGGATCGATAACAAATAAAGTCTCCCCTTTTTTGATAAAGGAGCCTTCCGTATACGCACGTTTTTGGAGGTAACCGTTAACACGAGCAAAAATTTGTACGGTGTAAAACGCTTGAGTCTGACCGGTTGCTTGCAAAACAGCGGGAAAATTACCGGTCTTGACCTCTGTCATTGTGACGGGTACCGGACCTTCCGGTGGTTTATCCATACCGGCAGCTTTTGGGCGTTGGCAGCCGTTTAATGCGAGTAGTAAAAAAGATGATAGGGCAAGAGAAGTGATGCGATTCATTCGGATTCCTTTATAGTGTAGTTTAAGGTTAGGCACATTTGTTTTAAGACACGCAGCGTGATAACGAGTTCTTCAGGGTCGATTCCTCGATGAAGATCGTATGTCGCTTGCGCCAAAACATCCATCGTTGGTTTTTCAAGGGCAATTCCTTGAGGGGTGAGGGTGACGAGATTGCATCGCTTATCCTGACAATCGGTCGCTCTTTGGATGAGTGAGCGTTTTTCCAAACCTGCTATCAGGCGGGTAACGCTGGTTTTGTCCTTGCCGACGAAATCAGCGATATTCTGCTGGGTTGAACTTCCTTCTTTCCATAAAACGACCATTACTTTGAACTGCTCAATCGTCATATCGATTCCGTGAAGAGCCAGTTTACGGCTGAGATAGTTGCGTGCAGCCATGGCGGAGAGGTTGGTTAGACAACCTAGTGACTCTTCGGTCGGGCATTCGCATCGATTCATAAAATTCTCCTAAATAGTTGAATATGCAACTAATTGATCGAATTCTATTTTATTTACTTGCTGAAAGTCAAGGGCGATTTGTTAATAATATTAATAATTAAGGAGACGATATGCGTTATAATCCGACGATTTTTATGGGGAAGGATTTCAAAGTACATGCTACGATTGTTTTTGCTTGCAGTTGCATTTATAGGTTCGTTATGGGGTGTAACGGTTGAGAAAAAAGTTCCGATTTTGTGTTATCACCGTTTCGGAACTGAGGTTGTTGATTCGATGACAATTAAAACCTCTGCTTTTACGGAACAGATGGAGTGGCTCAAAACAAACGGTTATACGGTTATCCCTCTTGATACCGCAGCGGCGTATCTGGAAGGCAAAGTAAAAACAATTCCCGCAAAATCAGTTGTCATTACCGTTGATGACGGTCATAAAAGCGTTTATACCGATCTGGCTCCGATCGTCAAAAAATACAAAATCCCGGTGACGCTGTTCATCTATCCAAGCGCGATCTCCAATGCCAAGTATGCGATGACGTGGGAACAGCTGCATGAGCTCGAATCGACCAAACTGTTTCATGTAGAATCTCACACTTATTGGCATCCGAATTTCAACCATGAGAAGAAAAAACTCTCACCCGAAGAGTATGCTAAGTTTGTCGATAAACAGCTCGGCGGTGCGAAGAAAAAACTCGAAGAACGCATGGGACACGAGATCAAATATCTTGCATGGGTATTCGGTATTTACGATGATGCTCTGCTGGTGGATGCGAAAAAAGCAGGTTATGAGATGGCATTTACGATTGATCGCCGTCATACCGCTTCGAGTGCTAACATGATGGCTCAAGGGCGTTATATGGTGATTAGCAAGCATGATATTAAAGCGTTCGAAAATATGGTAAACGGAGCGGAAGAAAAAAGTGCACACGGGAAAAAAGAGGCAGTAGTTTACTAAACGCAATTACCGGCTACAGCGGAATTTTAGACCAAAACGCTGGCAAAAGAGAGTTCATCTCTCGTCCAAGAGATAAAAAAAAGCCGATGTCATCGAAAAATTATCCGCAACGATCGATAATACCAATGATACGATCGATGAGACGGAAGGTCTTGTTCATGAAGGTAAAAATTTAATCCTGATTTTGCACTACAATGATATTTGGATAGCTACTATAATATATTTACAGCCTCACAACGCTATAATATAAGAACAAATTCCATTACAAAGACCGTCCTTTGCATTTTGAACCGTACCCATTTGAAAAACTGACTCAGCTTTTAGAGGGAATCACCCCGAATCCCGCATACTCACCCATCGCATTGACGATCGGGGAACCGCAGTTCGAGACTCCGGCATTTATCCAAAAATCGCTGGCAAAGCATTCCGAAGAGCTGCGCCGATATCCGAAAACGGCAGGAGAAATGTACCTGAACGATTCGATGCGCGGTTTTGTTGAGAGCCGTTTCGGCGTCAAGCTCAAACCCAATGAACTGATAAGCTCGTTCGGGACGCGGGAAGTGCTTTTTAATTTCCCACAATATTATCTGTTTGACAAACAAAGTCCCGTGATGGCCTATACGAATCCGTTTTATCAGATTTACGAAGGGGCTGCAATCGCGTCACGTGCGAAAGTGATCCATCTGAACCTGACCGAAGCAAACGGTTTCAAACCCCACATCGATGAAGACGAACTGGCTCTATGCGATCTTGTGATTTTGAACTTTCCGAACAATCCGACGGCATCGGTGCTCAGTCTCGAAGAGTTGGGGGTGTGGGTCAAACTCGCACTCAAACACGATTTCTGTCTCATCAATGACGAGTGCTACAGTGAGATTTATACGGCAGAAAAAGTTCCTTCGCTCCTCGAAGCTTCACTCTATGTCGGGAACACCTCGTTTAAAAATGTCCTTGTTATCAACTCGATTTCCAAACGCTCTTCCGCACCGGGGCTTCGTAGCGGATTTATCGCGGGAGACGCTGAGATTTTAAAAGGGTACGCACAATACCGCACATACGTCGGATGCGCTTCTCCATTGCCTCTGCAAGCGGCGGCGGCAATGGCATGGGCGGATGAGGTCCATGTTGAAGCGGCACGCAAAGTGTATGCGGCGAATTTCAAAGCGGCACAGGAAATTTTAGGGATTACGACTTCGGATTCGACCTTTTATATCTGGCTGAAAGTCGATAATGCTTTGGAATTTACTCAGCGTCTGTATCGCGAGTACAATCTTAAAGTCCTTCCGGGAGAGTTTTTGGCCCGTGAGAATGCCCGAGGTGAAAATCCGGGGATCGGCTATATCCGTATCGCTCTCGTCGAAGAGACGGTACGTACCATTAATGCGCTCAATCGCCTAAAGGAGGCTTTAAAATGAAAGAACTTAAAGAAAAAATTTTTCAGGCACAAAGTGAGGGAGATATAGCGTCGTTGTACGTCCTCGAAGCTCAGGCCCATGAGACATTTGATGAAGATACCTTGATGGCGTATTATGCTAACATCCTCGATCTGGCGCTAGAGCGTTTGACCAATGCATTGGAAAATCTTGAAAAACTAGACATGAATGAGGTGCAGGATTTTGCAACTTTGCGGGCTTTATACGAATATGCGATCGAACATTACAGTGCGGGAAGCGTAACCGATGCGAGTGCTTTGTTTGAAGTCCTCAGTGGTTTAAGTAATGATGACACTTTTTCAGAAGCGATGAAAGTGCATCGTGCGGCATGTGATACACAAATCCCGTTTGATGATTTTATCGATGAGTATGTCGATATGGCCGCGACACAAAACGGCGGAAAATTTTATATCAGCACTTTTAAAAAGGAAATTGCACAATGAAAATTCATTTTATCGGCATCGGCGGTATCGGCATTTCTGGATTGGCAAAATATATGCGTTTCAGCGGACATGAAGTGAGCGGTTCGGATATGAAAGCCACCCATATCACACAACGTCTTATTGATCGCGGGATCAAAGTCTTTATCGGGCACGATGCGGCAAATATTCCGGAGGGGTGCGAGCTGGTAATCCATTCGGCGATTATCCGACCGACCAACTCTGAGATTGTTGAAGCGCACCGTCGCGGTATCGAAGTACTTCATCGCCGCGACGCATTGCTGCGAATCCTGAGCGAGAAAAAAGTGTATGCCGTATGCGGTGCACACGGTAAAAGTACGACGACGGCTATTTTGGCGGCGATTATGGACGGAAGTGCGATTATCGGTGCGGAGTCCAAGGGATTCGGTTCCAACGTACGATATGACGGAAGTACGGACGTTATGCTTTTCGAAGCGGATGAATCAGATGGCAGTTTTCTCAACTCCAACCCGTACTGCTCGATCGTGACCAATGCGGAACCGGAACATATGGAGTATTACAACTACAACATCGATGAGTTCCATAGCGCCTACAAGCGTTTTATTGAGATGGGAAGCATTCGGGTTATCAATGCCGAAGATCCTTTTATGGCCACATTGACATGCGATGCCCTGCGCCTGTATCCGAGTGTCGATATCACCAATATTACCTACATTTTAATCGATGACGAACCGTATACCCGTTTCCATCTCAAAGGGTTCGGAGAGTTTGAAGTATGGGGATTCGGTGAACACATCGCGATGGATGCGTCATTGGCAATCATGGCGGCAGCGCAGACGATGAGTATCGCTTCTATCCGTGCCCATTTGCTCAACTTCCGCGGAATCAAAAAGCGCTTTGACGTGATTTTCAAAGGAAGCGATCGTGTGATCATTGACGATTACGCCCATCATCCGACGGAGATCAAAGCGACAATGCAGTCCATCAAAACTTATACAGAATTAAAAGGATTTGATCGTACCGTTGCAATCTGGCAGCCGCACAAATACTCCCGTACGATCGATAACCTCGATGCGTTTGTAGAGTGTTTCGAAGGGTGTGACGAGTTGATTATCCTTCCGGTATGGGCAGCGAGCGAAGAGCCTCGCGAGATCGATTTTGAGGGACGTTTCGGACGTTATAACCTCATTATGGCCGATAAACTTCATCGTGAAGGGGATACGATCCAAGTAATTGTCGCAGATGAAGTAGTGAAAACGTACGATAAAAACGTGATCGTCGGATTCGGAGCAGGAGATTTGACCTATCAGCTGCGGGGAACAAAGTGAGATTGTACCCTCTATGAGTTCACTCTCCTCTAACCTCGCCGAGCTTTTCGGCAAGCTCGATCTTCTCGCCCATATCTCCTCGTTAGAGCAGTTTTTTTCCAGAGAACAAAATATCGCCATCCCCGGAGATCAGGAACGCCATTTCCGCTTTATCCAAGCCCTCGATGCGTTGGAATTTAAAGCTCCACCGAAAAGTGTATCGTTTGAAACCATCATCAACCATTTGAAAAAACAGGGTGTTTTGCGCTTTGAAGAGATTTTCGAACTCCTCAAAGTGGTTCGTTATTTTAGACTGATGCGCAACAACGATTTTCCGGGCATGATCGGCGAATGGATGGGGACGATCGTCATTCCCGAGACGTTTAGCGAGATCGATGAGTATTTCGACCATGAGGGGAACTTTATCGAATCGCGCGATGAGGAACTCTATAAAATTGCACAGCGGATCAAATCGATCAAAACGGAGATCAACGACTCCATCAAACGGCTCTTTCATACCCAAAAACTCACCCCGTATCTCGTGGACACCCAAATCCACTATGTCAATGATGAAGAGTGTCTGCTCGTGCGCGGCGGGTTCAACCATGTCCTCAAAGGCTCCGTCGTCGGACGGACGGGAGCGGGATTTTTCTATGTTGCCCCTGATGCGGTATTGCGTTCCAAAGAGCAGCTGCGCTACGCGATGCAAGAGCGTGAAACTAAACTTTACGAATATGCGAAACGCTTTAGCTCTAAGCTTTCGAATCTCGTCCCATTCATCGGATTTATCGACCGCGAGTTTGAACGGTATGACCACTATCAGGCGCGGGTGTTGTTTGCGCGTGCACGAGATTTTGCGATCCTCAAACCCCAAAACAACGCCGATATCGTCCTCGAAGAGTTCTCTCATCCCGCGATCCATAAACCCAAACCGATCAGTGTCGATTTCCGCTCCAACCTCCTGATGATTACGGGGGTCAATGCGGGGGGTAAAACGATGCTCCTAAAATCGCTCCTCTCGGCGAGTCTGATGGCGAAATATCTCATCCCGATGAAGATCAATCCGCACAAATCGCGGATCGGAAGTTTCAAACGGATCGAGGCGGTCATCGACGATCCCCAAAGCGTCAGCAACGATATTTCGACATTTGCAGGACGGATGGTGCAGTTCAGCCATCTCTTCGAGCATAAAAGTGCCCTTGTCGGGGTCGACGAGATCGAACTGGGAACCGACAGTGACGAAGCGGCGGCACTCTTTGCCATCGTTCTCGATGAACTGATCAAACGCGGTCAGAAGATCATCGTCACCACCCACCATAAACGCCTCGCCGCACTGATGGCCGATCGGGACGACGTGGAACTGATGGCGGCACTCTATGATGAAGAGCGGCGTTTGCCGACCTATGAGTTTTTGCAAGGGGTGATCGGGAAGAGTTACGCGTTTGAGACGGCGTCACGCTACGGGATTAACCCTGCCATCATCACCCGTGCCAAAGCGCTTTACGGCGAAAATCACGAAAAACTGAGCGTCCTGATCGAGCGGGGAAGCGAGCTGGAACGCGAACTGAAGCGAAAAAACCGCGAAGCGGATGAGCGGCTCGAATCGCTCAAAGCACAGGAAAGTGCCCTCAAAGAGGCGCGGGAACATCTGAGAACGGAGTTGGATGCCGAAAAAGCGAAGCTCCGTGCAGGGTATGACGAAGCGGTACGCGAGGCCAAAGAGGCGGCACGCGGAATGGACATGGCGGCGATTCATAGACAGCTCAACAAAGCACAGGCGAAACTCCCTAAGCCCGAGCCGATCAAAATCGCCGAACCCGAACTGATCCGTTACGAAGTAGGGCAGGCGGTCAAATACCGAACCCAGCGCGGTACGGTAGTGAGTGTCGGAGCCAAAGATGCGATGATCGAGGTTGAGGGGATGCGCCTACGGGTCAAACTAACCGATCTCAAACCGAGCGGAAATCTCCCGAAAAAACCGAAGGTGACGGTCACGTCGCAGGTGGATCAAAAGAGCGGTCTCAAACTCGATCTTCACGGATTACGCGGCGAGGAAGCGTGCGAAAGGATGGATAAATTTCTTTCCGATGCACTCTTGCAGGGGTTTGATGAGGTGATTATCTATCATGGTATCGGAACGGGGAAACTATCTTTTGCTGTCAAAGAGTTTTTAAAAGAACATCCGAGTGTCAAGAGCTTCAGCGATGCTCCTCAGCATTTGGGAGGATTCGGGGCGAAAATCGTTCGGTTGTAGATAATTAACGGATCTTTGAACTCTAGATCCGTTTTCTTTTTTCTCTTTTTTCTTTTGTAATTCCCGCATAGGCACAATCCAGTTTAAAATTTTTTTATGTATTAGATTTTTATATATAACTTAATAATTGAATAGTAGAATGTATAAAAGATGCTTTTTGGTAATGAATAGAAATTAGTCAGGGAATGAATAGAGATAAAAAAGGGTATTATCAAACTGAATGAGGAGGAATATCATGAAATACGGAAAGTGGATTGTAATATTTTCGGCATGTTTAACAATGGGTGCATTTGCTCAAGATGCAGTAGAAACAGACGGGGATAAATACAAAGTAATATTGGAAAATGAAAAGATACGTGTCCTTGAATACAATGATAAACCAGGAGACAAGACGCATCAACATCACCATCCGGCTTTTATGTTGTATGCTCTCGAACCATTCAAAAGAAAATTAACTTTTCCAAATGGAAAACAAGTCGAAAGAGAGTTTAAAAAAGGGGAAGTTATATGGATGGAAGAGCAAGTGCATGTCGGGGAAAATACTGGTAAAACCGATACACATGTCTTAATTGTAGAAATGAAACCCCCAAATAATATTAGCAAAGATGCTATTAAGGCTCCTGTCTTAGAGGAGAAATGGAAAGAAAAAACAGATAAATAAGGTAAAAAGGCAAGAATCAAAGAAAATGTCAAAAAGATTTTTGTAGCATGAAAAAAATTCTAATATTAAGTGGGGCTGGGATCAGTGCCGAGAGCGGTATCGGAACCTTCCGCGAAGCCGACGGGCTGTGGGAAGAGTACGACGTGATGGAGGTGTGCTCGCTCAAAGGATTTGAGCGCAATCCCAAACTGGTCGCCGATTTCTATGATGCCCGCCGCCGTGATCTGGCCGATAAACATCCCAATGCCGCCCATGAGACGATCGCGCATCTAAAAGCGAAATATCCTCATCAAATCGATGTCCTGACCCAAAACGTCGATGATCTGTTCGAGCGTGCCGGATTACGCGGCGAGGAAGCGTGCGAAAGGATGGATAAATTTCTTTCCGATGCACTCTTGCAGGGGTTTGATGAGGTGATCATCTATCATGGTATCGGAACGGGGAAACTATCTTTTGCTGTCAAAGAGTTTTTAAAAGAACATCCGAGTGTCAAGAGCTTCAGCGATGCTCCTCAGCATTTGGGCGGATTCGGGGCGAAAATCGTTCGACTCTAGTAGAATCTAAAAAATATATCATTTTATATCATTTTATGTTATAGTAAAGCATATCCAAAACAAGGGGTCACAATGAAGCGTTTTCTCCTATCAGCGGTAATAGCCGCTGCCACTCTCACTGCTCCGGCACTTGCAGCCGACGTTGGTGTTTCGATTAGCGTCGGACAACCCGGCTTTTATGGCCAAATTGACATCGGCGATTTCCCGCAACCAAGGGTTATTTACGCTCAACCGAGAATCATTCAACGGGGGGTAATAATGAATCGTCCGCCAGTCTATCTGCGCGTCCCGCGGAGCCATGCCAGAAATTGGAAGCATCACTGTCGTGAATACCATGCCTGCGGCGAGCGGGTCTTTTTTGTACGTGATGACTGGTACGAACGCGAGTATGTTCCGCGTTATAGAGAAAGACACGGTGATCGCGGGTATGACAACCGTGATCATGGTGACAGAGGCCGGGGCAATGATCATGGGGACAGAGGTCACGGCAATAACCGTTAAAGTATAAACGAAACACTCTTCGTCATTCCCGACTTGATCGGGAATCCAGCTCTCCGCCATCCCGTATGACCGTAGGAAATCCTTTAAGGCTCGATACGTGATCTATCTCATTTTCCCTTGCAAACTTTTTCATTTCACAGTACAATCTTTAAAAATATGTCTTTTTGTTTAATTTTAATATTCAGATATTTTATGTATTTGATAAGCTGTTTGGAAATGGGTGAAAAAGGTATATTTTTGGACTGAATAATAATTAGACATAATCACAAGTGAAATAGATGTGAGAGAAAAATCGTACACTTACAGCCCAGATGAACCTGAGAAGATAGATCAACTTATTATTGAATCATATGATCAATTGGTTCAGCTTGAACGAAGAAATCTGCTTTTGGTTTCAGCTATAGTGTTTTTCTCTGCACTAACAAAAATTAATCCAACTACAGGAAATATTCTAGGTATTACTTTCCAACACCTAAAAGAAATGCACTTTTATCTGGGATTGGTCGCTTTAGTTTCATATTTTTTAATTGCTTATTTGGTTTACGGTTATCCAAAGTTTAAAACCACATTGAAAGCTAAAAGAGACATTTCAAAAAAGGCAATGTTAATATCGCGTAATGTGCATTGGTGGGAAATTGAATGGTGGAGATTTAGTCTTGATTTTAAATATTTAAGCTGGCTTTTGTTTCACTATATATTTCCACTACTTGCTGGTATCACTGCAATTATTATCGGTTTATTAAAAGCAGTATAGTAAATTTCTTCTCTTATTTCCACTTTCTAAGTGGGAATACAAGCTAATACTACACACGCCTACTCGGGAAAATAGAAGCGAGAAAAGTTTAAATGCTATAACAACAAAAATATGCTTAGAATCCATCACTGTGCTAAGAATTTAACCAATAGATGGATTCGATACGAAAGTCTTCAGTCTTTGATTTTGGTTTTAAAACGCTAAAATCATAAAACAGATAAAATGGTTACTTTTAAAAAGTAGGAGAATAGTGTGTTCAAATCTCTCTTTCGTCCTTTGTTAAATGCCATAAACTTCAAGCAATTGGAGAAGAGTGCTGAACAGGGAGATGCTGATGCACAAAATAAACTGGGTGTCATGTACCATCTAGGCTCCTACGTTCCCAAAGATTATAAAAAAGCCGTTTATTGGTATACCAAAGCGGCTCACCAAGCCCATTCCCAAGCAGAAGCCAATTTAGGGGAAATGTACGAATACGGGTTAGGGATTACACGCGATGATGAAAAGGCTGTCCTCTGGTACACCAAAGCCGCACAACAGGGTGAGGCAAATGCCCAAAATGCTCTGGGATGGATGTATGAAAAAGGCAAAGGGGTTGAACAAAACTATGTCGAAGCCGTAAATTGGTACCGCAAAGCCGCACTGGAAGGGGAGGCTGACGCACAGTATAATCTCGGGGTGATGTACGATTCGGGCAAAGGGGTTAACCGAGATTACATCCAGACGTTGATTTGGTTTCGAAAAGCTGCGGAGCAGGAATATGCTCCCGCTCAAACGAGTCTGGGGATGATGTATGCGCAGGGGCATGGTGTCGCACAAGATATGTGTATCGCCCTAGAATGGTATCAAAAAGCCGCAGATCAAGGATATGTCCTTGCGCAGAGATTGCTGGGGGATTACTATGAAACCGAGAAAAATATTAAAAAAGCGTTATATTGGTATTTGCTAGCAGCACAAAAGGGAGAAGCGACTGCCCAAACCAATCTTGGGCTGATGTATGGTGTCGGACAGGATATCATGAAAAATTCGATTATATCCTATGCGCTGCTGGAAATGGCGTCAGCCGGCGGAAACGAAACGGCGAAAGATATCCGATATGTGATTGCAAAAGAGCTTAATTCCGACCAGATCAAAGAAGCCCATTCGCTGACCAAAGAACCTGAAGAGTTATGGAAACGGATTGAGAGTACGGTTCAAGAGTGATCCCCGCATCGATAGATTAAATACGTTTAGACGAAGAGATTAAAAAAAATGACATATACCGAATACCAAAGTACTGTAGAACAACTCAAAAAATATTCTTATCACTATTATGTTCTCGATGACCCCATCACAACGGATGAGGAGTATGACATCCTCTATCACAAAGTCGTGGCATACGAGCACGAACATCCCAATGATATTATCCCCGATTCTCCGACACAGCGGGTAGGGGACGTCCCTCAGGATAAGTTTGACAAAGCACAGCATCTCAACCGAATGTGGAGTTTGGAAGACCTGTTTAACCGTGAAGAGCTGGAGACATGGGTCAACCGCATTACGAAAAGCTACGGTGACGTCGTATTTTACTGTGAGCCGAAATTCGACGGAGCGAGCCTGAACCTGATCTATGAGAACGGCGTACTCACTCAGGCGATCACCCGAGGCGACGGAGTCGAAGGGGAAGACGTCACCCAAAATGCCAAAACGATCCAGAGTATCCCTTTGTCGATCGGCTATTCGGAGCGAATAGAGATTCGGGGGGAAGTCGTTATTTTCAAAGACGATTTTGAAAAGATCAATGAAGAACGCTTACGCAACGGCGAATCGCTGTTTGCCAACCCGCGCAACGCGGCGGCAGGGAGCCTGCGTCAGCTCGATACCCGCATCACTGCGTCACGCCGACTCGTATTTATGCCCTATGGGATAGGTTCAAACACCTTGGAAATCAAAAATCTGAGCGAGCGGATGGAGTGGGTGTATGCTCTGGGATTTCGTAATCCGCATATGACCCATTTGTGCAAAAGTGCGGATCAGATCGAGACCTTTTACCATGAGATGCGTGTGGAGCGGGATAATTTTGCGATGCTCCTCGATGGTATGGTGATTAAGGTCGATTCGATTAGTGTACAGGACGAGCTGGGATATACGGTTAAAACCCCCCGTTGGGCGGCGGCGTACAAATTCCCCGCCATCGAAAAACTGACAACCCTGCGCGAGGTCATCATGCAAGTCGGGCGCAGCGGTGTCGTGACCCCCGTCGCCATCGTCGAGCCGGTCGATATCGAAGGGGTGACGGTCGAGCGCTCGACACTCCATAATTTCGACGAGATCACACGTAAAGATATCCGCATCGGGGATAAGGTGATCATCCTGCGCAGCGGTGACGTCATTCCCAAAATCGTGAAAGTCATTACGGCGGAGCGGACGGGAAATGAGCAGATCATTCCTCGTCCGCTTCACTGTCCCGTGTGCGGATCCGAGCTTCTCGATGAGGGGGCATTGATCAAATGCCAAAACCTCGGGTGCGAAGCACGGGTTGTCAATTCGATCATCTATTTTGCTTCCAAACAATGCCTTAACATCGACGGATTGGGGGATAAAATCGTTGAGGCGCTTCATCAGTCGGGATTGGTGAGAGAGGTGAGCGATCTTTTCAGTCTCACGATGGATCAGCTCCTTTCATTGGAAGGGTTCAAAGAGAAAAAGAGCCGTAACCTGATCGAGGCGATCGCGGCGGTAAAAGGGTGTGACTGCTGGCGGTTTATCAATGCACTCGGAATCGAACATATCGGTGAAGTGGCATCCAAAACACTGTGTGGAGCCTTTGGAACCGCATTTGATACGGCAACGCGCGAAGAGATTCTGGCACTGGAGGGATTCGGAGGGGAGATGGTCGAATCGATCCTCGAATTTGTCCGTGTCAATAGCGACAAGATCGAAACACTGCGTGCGATTTTAAATCCTGTCGCACCCGTCAAAGTTGAAGCGGTCGAAAATCCGTTTAAAGGCAAAAGCGTTGTCATCACCGGATCGATGAGTGTACCGCGCGACGCGATCAAAGCGATACTGGAAGAACTAGGGGCAAAAGTCGCCTCATCGGTCTCGAAAAAAACCGACTATGTGGTGTACGGAGAAGATGCGGGGAGCAAGTACGATAAGGCGGTAGAACTGGGTGTCACTTTGCTCACCGAGAGTGAGTTTCGTGCCTTAACGCCGCTTTCCGATGGTGCTTCGGCGACGCAGGGGAGCAGTGTAGAGCCAAAATATAGTCTTTTTGATTAGAAAAGCGAGATACCCTTTTACCTTGATCCCGCCCGGCAATAATCCCGCTCCGTATTCTCCTCCGAGGGCGATCATCACCCCCTGATTTTTAAAACGGAACGGCCGTTTTGCTTTTCCTTTGAGTGAACGGAGGATATTGCGTGCGGCGTGTTCCGCCCCCCGTTCTGCGAGTTGGGCGGTCGGAGGGATGAATTTGCCCTCTTCGTTCAGCGCTTGGGTAATGTCGCCTATCGCATAGATATTCTCATGCGAAGGGATGTTGAGCATCTCATCGACGATCAAATGCCCTTTGGTATTGGTTTCAAACCCCAGATATTGGGTGATAGTCGATGCGGCGATCCCTCCGGTAAAAATCATAAATTCAAACCCGAGAGTTTTGCCGTTATCGAGGAGAATTTCATTGGCACGCACTTCGCTGATGCGATTGTTATGCCAGACATGAACCCCGAGATGGGTGAGACGCTCAAAGGCACTCTCAATCAGAAAAGGATCCATACCGAAGAGGATACTTTCATACGCATCGATGAGGTAAACGTCGATACCGCGGCATCCGAAATTACCGTTTTTATAAAACTTATTGGCATAGGCCGCCATTTCTGCGGCTATTTCGACGCCCGACAACCCGGCTCCGCCGATAACGATATTAAAAGGCTGTACGTCACAGCCTTGTTTTTGGGCGTCAATCCGGTTGAGCAGGGCTCTTTCAAATTGCTGTTTAAAATAGAGGGCGGCAGGGACACTTTTAACGCCGTGCGAATGCTCACGAAGACCGGTGATAAAATCGGGAAAATAGGTTCGGCTTCCAGTCGCGATAATCAAATAATCGTAGTGGATTTTTCGAGTCCCGGTTGAGATGATCGAAGCGGGAGTATCGATAGAGATGATCTCATCGCATACAAATTCCACCAACCCGAAACTTTTGCACAGAGACGGGAGATCGATCATGATATGAGACATGTCGACCTTGTTGGCAATAAAATCATACACTTCGGCTTGCATATAGTGGTAAGGGTTTTTATCAATCAGGGTAATAGCGATTTGACTGTGATGGGTGAGATGCTCCATAGCACGGATACCGCCATACCCCCCTCCGATGATTACCACATGAATTGATCGCATTGATTTACCTTGGTTAAAACTTTCGCGCAATGGTATCCTAAACAAAATTATGTCACGATAACATATTAAAAGATAATGGATTGATATGAGACTTGATAGTTTTTTAGTAGAACAAGGGCTGGTTGAGAGCCGGAATAAAGCGCAGCAGCTGATAAAAGAGCATGCGGTAAGCGTAGATGGAAAGATTGTCGATAAAGTTTCTTTTGACGTTACCGAAGGGATGGACGTCAACGTTGCAGATACGGAGATGTATGTGAGCCGTGCTGCAATTAAGCTCAAAGGATTCCTCCCGTATACCGGATGGGATTTAAAAAACCTGCGGGCATTGGATATCGGATCGAGTACAGGCGGGTTTTCCCAAGTGCTTTTAGAAAATGACGTTTCAAGTGTAACCTGTGTCGATGTTGGGAGTGATCAGCTTCATCCGAGTCTGCGGGGTGATGCACGCATCAGCCTTTATGAAAATACCGATATACGGACATTTTCGAGTGAAGTGCCGTTTGAGATTGTCACCTGTGATGTGGCGTTTATCCCGTTGGAACTGATACTCGAATCAATCGATCGGTTGGCATCCAACTATATTGTCCTCCTCTTTAAACCGCAGTTCCAAGTGGGACGTGAAGTCAAACGGGATAAAAACGGCGTGGTCAAAGATGACAAAGCCATCGGTAAAGCAATGATCCGTTTTGAAGATACGTGTGCTTTGATGGGATGGAAGTGTATTGCAAAAGAGGTAGCCCACATCAGCGGCAAAGAGGGAAATCAGGAGACATGTTATGCCTTTATCAAAGGTTGATTCGATCAGTATCGGCGGATTTGACGGGATGCATATCGGGCATCAGCGGTTATTTGAGGAACTGGGTGAAAACGGCGCGATCGTCGTCATTGAGACAGGATATGCCAACCTTACTCCCGGCAGCGAACGTGAACACTACACCCATTATCCGATATTTTATTATTCCCTTGAAGATATTCGCCATTTGGAAGGGGAGGAGTTTATCGCCATCCTCAAACACCGATTCCCAAGCTTGGCCAAAATAGTTGTCGGATATGATTTCCATTTCGGGAAAAACCGCCGTTATTCATACGCCAATCTGCATGAGCTTTTTACAGGTGAAATTCGGGTTATCGAGCAGGTTTGTCTTGATAACGATTCCGTCCATTCCCATAAAATCCGAAATAAAATCCAAATCGGAGATATTACAGGAGCAAACCGTTTTTTGGGACATAATTACACCATTAAAGGCTCCGTGGTAAAAGGGCAGGGGATCGGTAAAACCGAACTCGTACCGACGATCAACCTGGAGTGCCCGGGTTATTTGCTCCCTTATGAGGGAGTGTATGCAGCGTTTACACGTATCGATAATGAAGAACATTTTCACCCTTCAGTCGTGTTTGTAGGCCATCGTGTCACTACGGATGGGAGCTATGCGATCGAGAGCCATATTTTGGGTGAGACAATAGAATCGTGTTCGAACGCATCGGTCAGTTTCGTCAAATTTATACGTAAAAATCAGAAGTTTGAATCCCTTGATGCTCTCAAAGAAGCGATTCAAAACGATATTGCATTTGCCAAGACAGAACTGCGTCATTTGAGCTTATAAAATATAAGATATTTTTAAACCAAAGGTGTTATCATTAAGAATACCCATTAAGGAGCCGTAAATGAAAACACGTGGAATATTTGTAGTTGGTCTTGCATCTTTATTAATGTCGAGTTTCTGCAGCGCGAAAACATTGGAAACGCCGAGTATGATCTATAAAAACCGTTGTGCTAACTGTCATGGTTTGAAAGCCAACGGAGTGCCAAAACTCAAAGAACAGCCGGGTACTTCGGTGGAAGAAGCTGCAGCCAACGGTATGGCATCGCAAGAAAAAAGTGATATTTACGGTCCTCCTCTAAACACTTTGAGTAAAGAAGAACTTGTAGTTAAATTGAAAGATTTAAGAAATAAAGATTTTGACAGTAAATCGGCGCACTCTGTAATGCAAAAGAACTTGAAGAAAGTTGAAGAGCGTGAAGGTAAATTTTCAGACGAAAAAATGGCAGAGTACATCGTTACGACATTCGGTCAAAAATAACTTTTTTCCTCCCTTCAGCCCCTTTTGGGGCTAACCGCTGACATTTTCCTCTTTTGTCAATTTTTTACACAATAGAGAGAAAATAATCTCCCGTAAATTGATTAAAAAACCGCTTAATGATAATATTATAAGCGTAAAGAGGGGATTTCATCCTCAGAGTTTATAGGAATTTAATCTCAATAAAGGTAGAATTCCACTAATTTTCTATGCAAAGGAACGCTACTTATGGGTGAGTTGTTTACCTTCTTCGGCCTTATCAGCCACGAACACACGTTCATTTTCCTCACACACATGTTGCTAACAGCGGCAATTGTTCTTGTGATCGCAAAAATGGCGACGTCAAATCTTCGTCTTGTTCCAACCGGAGCACAAAACGTAATGGAAGCATATCTTAGCGGCGTTCTTGCTATGGGTGCGGATGTAATGGGTAAAGCGGAAGCTCGCCGTTACCTTCCTCTTGTTGCGACGATCGGTCTTTTCGTCGGTATCGCAAACGTTATCGGAGTCCTTCCGGGTTTTGAAGCGCCGAGTGCGTTTTTGGATTTTACGCTAGCACTTGCTTTGGTCGTTTTCGTATACTATAACTTCGAAGGTATCCGTCGTAACGGTATTATCAGCTACTTCAAACACTTTATGGGTCCTGTATGGTGGTTGGCATGGTTGATGTTCCCGATCGAGATAGTTTCACATATCTCTCGTATCATCTCTTTGAGCTTCCGATTATTCGGTAACGTCAAAGGGGACGATATGTTCTTGATGGTATTGTTGATGTTGGCTCCATGGATTCTTCCAATCGTTCCGTTTGCATTGTTGACATTTATGGCATTCTTGCAAGCATTCATTTTCATGATGCTCACCTACGTTTACCTCGGTGGTGCGGTTCTTCTTCACGACGAACACTGAGTCTATACCTATGAAGCGAAGTACGTTTGACGCACTTTTAAGCTTCCTTGGCGGGGTTTCCTGGGCCTTCGTTATCGTTGGAGCCTTGGTAACATTTAAATCCTTTCTCTTTCTGGGTTTAGTCCCCGCATTGATGTTTACGTTTGTTTTCCTCTTTTTAGCACTTTTTTTGATTTTGGTATTGGAAACAATGTCGATGTATCGTGATCGTCATGAAATGATGCTCAAACAAACGGCACTTCTCGAAGAGATCCGAGACAGTGTCAAGGAAGTTTCAGAAGACGCGTGAAAACTTATCTGATCACTGATCCCGCCTACTATGGAAGTGAGCCATTTGTGCTCACATCTTCTCTCGAAACTGTTTTTACCCGTACACTTCCGGATTTTATTCTACTTAGAGACAAACAAACCTCTGATTATCCTAATCTTGCACAAACTTTTGTCGAAGTATGCCGAAATCATCACGTCCCTAATGTTCTTTTACACGGTGATTATATACTTGCGAATGCTTTAAAAGCTGACGGAGTGCATTTGACGTCTGCACAGTCTGATCTCATCATTAACGCAAAAGCTTTGGGTCTTTATGTCATTATCAGTACCCATACCTATGAAGAAGCCCTCAAAGCTCAGGATTTAGGTGCCGATGCGATCACTTACAGTCCGATATTTGCGTCTCCGAACAAAGGAGAACCCAAGGGTTTAGAGGATTTAAAAGAAATAGTGGATAAAATAAGTATACCTATTTTTGCGCTCGGCGGGATTACGACCGATGAGCAAATAAACGCGGTCGAAAAATGCGGAGTATTCGGCTTCGCTTCGATCCGATATTTTATATAAACCAAGGAAACTATTCGTATGTTTGAAACCATTATCGGTTTGGAAGTCCACGTCCAGCTTAATACCCAGTCTAAACTTTTTTGCTCATGTCCTACCAGCTTTAACCACGAACAAAACACCAATACCTGTCCGACCTGTCTCGCATTGCCGGGTGCATTGCCGGTACTCAACAAAGAAGCGGTTCGTAAAGCGGGAATGTTCGGTACGGCAGTTGGTGCCACGATCAACCGAACCTCGTTTTTTGACCGTAAGAGCTATTTTTATCCGGACAGCCCGAGTGCGTACCAAATTACTCAGCTTTATACTCCCATCGTCGAACACGGGAAACTGACGATCGACTTCGAAGACGGAAGCCATAAAACCATCCGTATCAACCGTGCCCATATCGAAGCGGATGCGGGGAAAAACATCCATGACGGTCCTATTTCAAAAGTGGACCTAAACCGTGCGGGGACACCGTTGCTTGAGATCGTTTCCGAACCGGATATGCGTTCAGCCGAAGATGCGATTTCGTATCTTAAAAAGCTCCACTCAATTGTCCGTTATATCGATATCTCCGATGCGAACATGCAAGAGGGATCATTCCGTGTTGACGTAAACGTCTCTATTCGTCCAAAAGGGGATGAAAAACTCTATACCCGTGTCGAGATCAAAAACATCAACAGCTTCCGCTTTATCCAACGTGCGATCGAGCTTGAGGTAGCACGTCAGAAAGAGGCGTGGGAAGACGGTGTGTATGAGCAGGAGATTGTTCAGGAAACCCGTCTGTTTGACCAGGTGAAACAAGAAACCCGCTCGATGCGCGGCAAAGAGGAAGCGGCGGATTATCGCTATTTCCCTGAACCCGATTTGCTCAAAGTGATCGTGGATGATGCGATGTATGCAAATATCCTCAATATCCCTGAACTCCCGGATGCGAAAAAAGAGCGTTTTGTAACCGCATTCGGTCTTCGTGAATACGATGCGGCTGTGATCACGGCTGATTTGGAAAATGCCCATTATTTCGAATCGATGCTGGAGTGCGGTATTACGGCAAAAAATGCAGTCACATGGCTCACGGTAGAGTTGCAGGGGCGTCTCAAAGGGGGGATCAGTGCATATGAGTCTCCGGTCAGTGCCCAAACCCTCGGTACCCTTGTCAAACGGATCGAGGAGAGTGTTATCAGCGGTAAAGCAGCCAAAGAAGTTCTCGACCATCTCCTTGAGAACGAGGGGGGCGATGTCGATGAAGTGATCGAAAAACTGGGGCTTAAACAAGTCAGCGACACCGGTGCTCTCGAAGCGCTGATCGATGAGATTTTAGCGGCTAATACCGACAAAGTGGCAGAATACAAATCGGGTAAAGACAAACTGTTCGGATTCTTCGTCGGACAGGCTATGAAAGCATCGAAAGGTTCGGCAAATCCTAATACGCTGAATGAGATTCTCCAATCCAAACTAGCGCAATAAAGGCTAGGGATGTTCAGCCAATGGATGGTAGGGATCGCTTTTTTTCTCCATGCGTCCCCCCGCTATCGGCATGCCAAAAAGTTTTTTTACAATCTTCTCGAAAATCCTGCATATCCTTATAAAAGATTTTTTGATTATACGATGATGGTGCTGATTGTTATCAGCGTCTATATCTTGATCCTGCATGTCAAACATGAAGTGAGTCCGAAATGGATTTTTTTCAATAACTATGTTGTTTCATTTATCTTTTTTATTGAATATATGCTCCGATTATGGGTATACAGTGACACCTCGAAAATAGTTATCGAACAGTATGAACATGATGTATTTATACAGCGCCCATTTAATTACTTTAATGCCTTACGTACCATTTTTAAAAATAAGCTTACTTTCGTAACGTCTACATCGTCCATCATTGACATGTTGGCAATTATGCCGTTTTTCCATGAATTTCGGATATTGCGTGTTTTTATCTTATTCCGGGTGTTCAAGCTTTTCCGCTATTCCCGAAGTTTGTCACAGCTTGTTTCGATTCTTTCATCCAAAAAATTTGAGATTTTCACTCTCGGGATTTTTGCCGCAGTCATTATTCTGGTCTCCTCTGTATTGATTTACGTTATGGAAGCGCATAATCCGGAATCGAAGATTAATACGCTCTTTGATGCCTTGTATTGGTCCGTCGTAACGATTTTCACTGTAGGGTACGGGGATTTTGTTCCGGTTACGGATGAAGGCCGTATCGTCGCTATGGCGATAATCATCGCAGGGATTGCTGTTATCTCTTTTGCAACATCGATCGTTGTATCGGCTTTTACGGAAAAACTCGATCAGATTAAAGAGGAAAAATTAATCGATGATGTAGGCAAGATCGATCAGTTTTATTTGATATGCGGATATTCTCCACTCGCAGCAGAGGTGGCGCGGCAGTTTATACGTCATGGAAATAAGATTGTTATATTGGAACTCGATAAAGAAAAAGTCCAGCAGGCACACAAAGACGGGTTTACCGCTTTAGCATACGATTCAGGATCGCTGCACTCTTATCAAGCGATCAAAATAGACATCCCAAGTCAGGCGAAAGCCGTTATATTGCTGCGGGAGAGTGATGTTTTAAATGTTTATACGGCTTTGACGATTCGTGAACTCTCTAAAAAAGTGCCTTTACTCTCAATTTTGCATCAAGATGAAAACCGCCGCAAGCTCTCTTTTGCAGGGATTAATGAGATTGTTTATACGCAAGAATTAATCGGTCTTATCAGTAAAGAGGTGAGCGGCCGGCCGGTAGCCTTTGAGGTTATTCATGCGCTGCGATCTGAAAACAGCGGGGTGTTTATCGAAGAGATTGGATTGGATGCGACGATGGCAGAACGCTTTTTTGAGATTGCGAAACTCCCGCTCTTTCATAAACGGTTGATCGTATTGGGAATATACAAAACATCGGATAGAAAATTTTTATTTAACCCTTCGACAGACTTAATCATCAAGGAGGGGGATGTCGCAATTGTCATTGCTACGCGCTCCTTGATCGATGAATTTCAAACGCTCATGTACCAAAAAGGGAAGAGATGATTTACAAAAGCGCATTGGTGTTCGGTTTTAATGAATATGCCAAACAAATAGCATTGCAAATTTCCGGTGAATACCCCTCTTTTGCCGTATTTGTTATGACTGAAGCGGAAAAAACATTTGCACGCTTAGCCGGTTTTGAAGCGGAATTGTTTGATCTCAGTGAAGACTGGAAGAGTATTGAAGAACGTTTTAATATCAATGAACTGATCGTCTTCTGTGCATTGGACAACGATGCAGAAAATGTCTTTTTAACGATCTCTTTACGTGCAACGTTTGAAAATCTCCCTATTATTGCTTTGGCCGGGGATCATGAAAGTGCCGAGAAAATGAAAAGTGCCGGTGCCAACAAAGTGATGCCGATTTTGCAGATTACTGCCGGTATTATAAGCGAAATGCTTGAAAAGCCGACGGTTACCGAAGTACTCCATGATATTTTTTATGAAGATTCAAAACTAAAAATAGCACAAATAACCGTTTCAAAAGGGAGTTTTGTGGTGGGAAAACATCTGCATGATATTGATTGGGGAAACGAGTACGATGTATTGGTTTTAGCCATTGTGGATTTTCAGTTGGGAGCAACGTTCAGCTTTACGTCACGAGGGCACAATCACCATATCGATCCCGACGACATTTTGGTGGTTATCGGTTATGAGGATAAAATAGCCGCATTTTCGAAGGCAATGGAGGTATCGGTATGAAAAAAGTAGGGATTATCGGTGCAGGCAAATGGGGTGAAGCGCTCAGTTTTGCGATGAGTGAAAAAAATGAGGTTATTATTACGTCACGCACTCCTCGGAACTGGCCGAATTTTAGACCTCTCGAAGAAGTGTTAAAGTGCGAATATCTCATCATAACCGTTCCAGCACAACAGATCGGGAAATGGCTTGAGGAAAATTTTGTTTTTTCGGGACAAAAAATCCTTGTTGCGGCAAAAGGGATCGAAGCCTCAAGCGGCCGATTTTTGAATGAAATCTATATGCAGTATATTCCCAGCGAAAATCTCTGTTTTCTCTCCGGCCCTTCATTTGCGGCTGAAGTGATCCGTTCGCTTCCGACTGCATTGGTGATTAATTCGACTTCGCTTTCTACGGCACGTGAGTTTGCCGCATTGTTCCCAAAATTTATCCGTACCTATGTGAGCGAGGATGTCATCGGAGCGGAGATTACGGGAGCGTATAAAAACGTTATCGCTATTGCCGCCGGGATTTGCGAGGGACTTGGACTGGGCCATAACGCAGCTGCCAGTTTGATCGCACGGGGCCTTGTCGAAATGGAACGTTTCGGACGGGCATACGGAGCTTCACAAGAGAGTTTTTTAGGTTTGAGCGGTGCCGGGGATCTGTTTTTAACAGCCAGTTCTTCGATGTCGCGTAACTACCGGGTTGGGCTTGGATTGGCACAGGGTAAAAACAAAGAACAAGTATGCATGGAAATAGGTGAAGTGAGTGAAGGGATCGGGACAGCTTATGCACTCCATGAGATTGCAGAAGCACGAGGGGTATATCTTCCCATTGCCGCAGAGGTATATGCCATTTTAGAGGGGAAATCTCCTCGACAAAGTTTAAAAGATTTAATTGAAAGGTAGTAAAAAAGATGTTAGTTCATATTGTCATGTTTCAGTTTAAAGAAGAGAACAAAGAGGCCAATCTGGCTCGGGTAAAAGCAATGCTCGAAGCGCTTCCGTCCAAGATAGATAGCCTTAAAAGTATGGAAGTCGGTGTCGATGTCAGCCGAAGCGAGCGTTCATTTGATTTGGTTCTGACCTCAATATTTGAGAATCAGGCAGGATTGGATTTCTATGTTCCCCATCCGGCACACCAAGAGGTTGTCAGCGTAATTAAAGAGGCGACGAGTCTCTCTAAAGTTGTCGATTATATTCGATAGTTGATTTTTAGATCGTATTCATTAACTCTTTTGTAACTTTTCCGTTTTATAATGGTAGAAACCTTCCAAAGGAGTATCATTATGAAAACGTTACTAACTGTCGTATCGGCTGCGGCCTTACTATCTTCATTCGCATTCGGTGAAACTGCCGCAACGAATCAAGAACGGGTACAAGTTCAAAACGAAATTCAAAATAGATTTCGAACTATGAGTACGGATGAGTTGTTGGAAAAACGGGGAACGATGGCTACTCAGCAGGAGCGTGAACAGCTTCATAATGAGCTTATGAGCCGTCAGAAAACAATGACGAAAGAGCAAAATGAAAAGTTTATGAAAAAACCGGAAAACCGTGTTCCTAAAATGAAAAACCAAGGCTCAGGCAAAGGGATGATGCAAGGCGGCGGTATGGGCTCAGGGATGGGCGGCGGTGGCGGAATGGGTGGCGGAGGTATGGGAGGACGTTAAACGTTCCCCATCAGATACGTGCTAGCTTTTTATCGAATAAACTGTCTTTAAAACATGGTGTTGAGACGGTAAGAGGGTAACAATATCATTGCCTGCATTTGCCGTTTCGACACAAATCATTTTTTTGTAGTCTTCTGCATTTAAATCCGCTTTTTGCTCACATACCCGTATCCACGGATTCCAAATCACAGCTGTATTGCTTCCTTTTGACTCAATACGTATGTTTCGATTGAATGTCTCATCACGAATTACGATATCTCTACCGTCGGTAGGATAGACACGGTCGGTTTCGGCATCGATTCGGATGGCATTTTTTTGAGGCTTTTCTCGGCTGTCATCGGTTTTATCGGTATAGGTGAATCCTTCGAGACCGGTTATTCTTGTTTGGGTGATATCCCCAATGTTAAAGTAGGTGTGAAGTGCTTGAGTAAGCTCCACCGGTGTATCTCCGAGATTTTTGGTTGTAAGCTCAAGGGTAAGTGATTTGCCGACCGTGAGCTTTAGAGTCAGGCAAAATCGGTGAGGCCATAGGGCATAGGTTTCAGGGGTATCGGTCAACTCAAAAGTGATACTGCATTCTTGATCGGGGAGAAGATCGGAAGAGACAACATTCCACATACGGGTGCGTACAAGTCCGTGGTCGCTTCGCCCTAGGTGCTGCGGATCAGGGCCGAACCACGGCCAGCAGACAGGGACACCGCCACGTATTGGAGTTCCTTCACGAAAGATCGCTTTTTCACTTAGAAACAGCAGATCGTCCGAGTCAGAGGTGAAACGATAGGAGAGCAAATGAGCACCGTATGGGGTAATGGCTGCGGTAGCGTGAGGTGTCGTGATTAAAGCAATCGGAAAGCCGTTCGGCCCTTCTTTAAAGGTGACATACCCTGCATGCGAATACAGAGAATTGAGAGTCTCGATGTCCATTGGATTTCCTTAACTGTTTTTGAGCGCTTCGATTTCTTCGACTTTTTCCTCAATAGCGAGGAGTTCATCCACTTTCTCTTCATAGATTTTTTTTGTTTTTTCCAGCTCTTCGGCCAGAACGCTGATTCCGATTTTTTCGTATTTTTTCGGATCGGCGAGGGAGGCGTTTAGTTCATCGATCTTGGCTTCGAGGGCTTCGATTTCTGCTGGGAGTTTTTCGAGGGCGCGTTGTTCGTTGAAGGTGAGTTTGAAGACTTTTTGTTTTTCGCTCTGCACCGCTACAGCGGGAGTTGCAGACTTGGCAAACTCTGCTTCCATAGCGTCCATTTCCTGGAACTCTTTTTCGTCTTCGAGGTATTCGCTGTACGGTTTATAGCTCTCTTCGATGGTTCCGTCACCTTTGAAAATAAAGAGCTTTTTCGCAATTTTATCTACGAAATATCTGTCATGACTGACGAGGATAACGGCTCCGGGGAAGTTTTGAAGTTTCTCTTCGAGGATATTGATCGTCGGGATATCGAGATCGTTGGTCGGCTCATCGAGGATCAGACAGTCCACTTTTTTGGTAAAGAGGAGGGCAAGGGCAACACGGTTTTTTTCTCCGCCGCTGAGGACACCGATTTTTTTGTCCAAAAATTCTCTTGGGAAGAGGAAGTTTTTCAGGTATCCATATACATGGTAATCTTGACCCTGTGCATCGACACGATCTCCGCCGTGAGGGCAGAATGTCTCGATGAGGTTAAGATTGTCATCGAGCATTTCACGATGTTGATCAAAATAGCCGATTGTGAGATCCCCCATTTTGATAATCCCGCTGGTGGGTTTGAGACGTCCGAGAAGTGCTTTAAGCAAAGTTGACTTTCCGCTTCCGTTGGGACCGACGACGGCGATAACATCTTTTTGCAAGATTCGGGTCGAAAAGTCTTTGATGAGAATCTTATCGCCGAGTGTAAGTCCGAGATGCTCGATTTCAAAAAGCATCTTTTGGCGGTTTACCCCTTCTCCGCGGTTGAAGTGTTTTGCCTCACGTTCGAGTTCGAGTTTCATTTTTCGGATTTTGCTAGGGTTGTTCTTGGCATCTTCACGCAGCTGTAAGACCCGTTGTTTCCGCCCTTCGTTCCGTTTTAGGCGCGCTTTGACCCCGCGACGGAGCCATTCGTTCTCAGTTTTGAGGAGTTTGAGGAGGTTGTCATGCTGTTGAGCCATGGTACGAAGCAATTCCTGCTTTTGTTCCAGATAGTTGCTGTAGCCTCCATTAAATTCTCTCAGGGCACAATCTTCGACTTCGATGGTTTTGGTCGCGACCTGATCGATGAAGTAACGGTCATGCGAGATAAAGAGGAGGGTGAAGCGCTCTTTTAGAATCAGCTCTTCGAGAAATTCGACCATGTAGACGTCAAGATGGTTGGTTGGTTCATCGAGGAGTAGAATATCGGGTTTTTGGAGTAAGAGTGAGGCGAGGGCGACACGACGCTGTTCCCCTCCGCTGAGGAGATCGACCTTTTTATTCTCATACTCTTTGAGCATAAAGTGGTGCATCACCCGTTCGATTTTATCATCAAGATTCCAGGCGTTGTGGTGATCGAGGAAATTGGTGAGATGGGCTTGTTCATCGAGAAGTGAGGCATTGTCAACCTCTTCGGCGAGGAGGAGTGATATCTCATCGAAACGGACTTTTGCCGATTTCAGCTCGCCAAGACCCGCTTCGATCGCTTCGCGTACTGTGTGGGACGGATCGAATTTCGGTACTTGAGAGAGCATTTTGATCTCTATTCCCTGACGGTTGATCCGCTCACCCGCATCCGTATCGAGTGATCCGTGGACGATCTTCATCAGTGTTGATT